>JADFOP010000001.1 GCA_022562795.1 Nitrospinota bacterium | reverse complement strand
CTGGCTCGGCCATCCCATCCTCCTTTGGGCCCTGGCCACGCCGGTCCAGTTCTGGTCGGGCTGGTCCTTCTACGCGGGGACGTTTAAGGGGCTCCGCCACCTCTCTGCCGATATGAACACCCTCATCGCCACCGGCACCACGGCCGCCTATGGCTACAGCGTCGCCGCAATCCTCGCCCCCGGCTTCTTCTCCCAGACCGGGGCCGCCCCCGACCTCTACTTCGATACGGCGGCCGCCATCATCACGCTCGTCTTAATCGGCCGGTGGCTGGAGGTTCGGGCCAAGGGCCGGGCCTCCGAGGCCATCCAGCGGCTCATGGGCCTCGCCCCCAAGACCGCCCGCGTGGTGCGTGACGGCGAGCGGGTCGACATACCCATCGAAGAGCTCCGTGCGGGCGACATCGTCGAGGTCCGCCCCGGAGAGAAGGTGCCCGTTGACGGGATCGTTAAGAGCGGCCAGTCCACCGTGGATGAGTCGATGTTGACAGGCGAGTCGATCCCCGTGGAGAAGGGCCCGGGAGACGAGGTCATCGGGGCGACCATCAACAGGGTCGGCACCTTCCAGTTCGAGGCGACCAAAGTCGGCCGTGAGACGATGCTGGCCCAGATCGTACAGCTGGTGGAGGAGGCTCAAGGCTCCAAGCCGCCCATACAAAGGCTCGTCGATACCGTGGCCGGCTACTTCGTCCAGGCGGTCATTGTACTTGCCGCCTTGACGTTCCTCGTCTGGTACGCCTTCGGGCCGGAGCCGGCCTTGAACTACGCCCTCATGACGTTCGTGGCGGTCCTCATCATCGCCTGCCCCTGCGCCCTTGGGCTCGCCACCCCGACTTCCATTATGGTGGGCACGGGCAAGGGCGCCGAGCTCGGAATCCTAATCCGGGGCGCAGAGGCCCTGGAGACCGCCTACAAGCTCAACGCCGTGGTCCTAGATAAGACGGGCACCCTTACCGTAGGCGAGCCCTCGGTGACCGACGTGGAGCCGCCCGAAGGGACGAGCCGCGAGGAGCTGCTCCGCCTGGCGGCGAGCGCCGAGCAGGGAAGCGAGCATCCGCTCGGAGAGGCCATCGTGCGGGCGGCGCACGAAGAGGGGCTTGAGCTCATCGAGGCTGAGTCCTTTGAGGCCGTCTCAGGCCTCGGTGTGCGCGCAAACGTAGAGGGCCGGAGGCTGTTGATCGGCAACCTCGCCTTCATGGAGGCCGAGGGGATTGCTCTCGACGGGCTCACCAAACGCGCCGACTCCCTTGCGGCCGAGGGCAAGACCCCCATGTACGTAGCCATGGACCGAGCCCAGGCGGGGCTCATCGCAGTAGCAGATACACTCAAGGACCACGCCCCCGAGGCCGTCTCAGCCCTCCACGGCCTCGGCCTCGAAGTCCTCATGCTCACTGGCGACAACCGCGCTACCGCAGAGGCCATCGCTCGCCAAGCGGGCATCGAAGAGGTGTTCGCCGAGGTTCTCCCCCACGAGAAGTCCGCCGTCATCTCCGAGCTTCAATCCCAGGGCAAGGTGGTCGCAATGGTGGGAGACGGCATCAACGACGCCCCCGCCCTCGCCCAGGCCGACCTTGGTATAGCCATCGGCACGGGGACCGACGTGGCCATGGAGGCATCCGATGTGACCCTCATCAGCGGCGACGTGCGGGGGGTCGCGACCGCCGTTCGGCTATCCAAGGCCACCATGCGCAACATCCGCCAGAACCTATTCTGGGCGTTCGCTTACAACACGGCCCTCATCCCCATCGCGGCCGGGCTTCTTTACCCCTTCTTTGGGCTGCTCCTAAACCCCGTCTTCGCCGCTGCCGCCATGGGGCTATCGAGCGTCACCGTGGTGAGCAACGCCCTCAGGCTCCGTCGCTTCGAAGCCACGTAGCGGCTGATCCTTGACTAATCTCTCCTCTGTGATATCGTAGGGTACAGTACTCGCTGACCCGTCGTCCCTGGAGGAGCGTGCTCGTGGCCCAGCCATCCATCGTCGCCATGATCATGGCCGGTGGCAAGGGCGAACGGCTTCATCCTCTAACCAAAGAGCGGGCGAAGCCAGCCGTCCCCTTCGGCGGCAAGTACCGCATCATCGACTTCGTCCTGTCCAACTTCGTCAACTCCAACATCACCGCCATCTACGTCCTGACCCAATTCAAGGCCCAGTCGCTGCTGAACCACCTGCGCGACGGCTGGCAGTTCGGCACCCTGCTGGAGGACCACTTCATCATCCCCGTGCCGGCCCAGATGCGCATAGGTGAGGAGTGGTACCGGGGAACGGCCGACGCCGTCTGGCAAAACGTCGTCTTCATCGAACGCCACCAGCCCGAGTTCGTGGCCGTCTTCGGCGCCGACCACATTTATCGGATTGACGTACGCCATATGGTAGAGTTTCACCGCGACAAAGGCGCCGATGCGACTGTGGCGGCCATGCAGGTGCCTCGAGACCAGTCCTCGCTCTTCGGAGTCATCCAGGTGGATGAGGACTGGCGAATCACCGGCTTCCAGGAAAAACCATCCCCGGAGGAGGCCGTCCCCATTCCAAACCAGCCGGAGATGATTCTCTCCTCCATGGGCAACTATCTGTTCAACACCGGCGCACTGCTGGATGAGCTAGCTGCTGATGCCGAGGACCCCGAGAGCGACCACGACTTTGGCAACACCATCCTGCCCAAGATACACCCCGAGCGACCGATTTACGCATACGACTTCCGGTCCAACCAGGTGCCTGGACGGATAAAGGGCGAGGAGGTCGGCTACTGGCGTGACGTCGGGACCATATTCGCCTACTGGCAGGCCAACATGGACCTCTGCACCCCTGATCCGGTCTTTAACCTCTACAACCGCCAATGGCCGCTTCGGACGGCCAACTACAACGATCCCCCGGCCAAGTTCGTCTTCGACGAGGAAGGTCGCCGCGGCCATGCTGTCAACTCCATCGTCTCGGAGGGCTGCATCCTTTCGGGCTCTCGAGTCACCGGGAGCGTGCTCGGCCGCAACGTCTTCGTCCACAGCTACGCCTCGATCGAGGAGAGCGTCATCTTCGATAACGTCGATATCGGCCGAGGCTGCCAGATTCGCCGGGCCATCATTGACAAAAACGTCCAAGTGCCGGCGGGTACGAAGGTCGGTATCGACCCGACCTGGGACGACGAGCGCTTTTTCTACGACGAGGCCCACCAGATCACCGTCATCCCCCGCTGGGAGACCTTCGAGCGCGAGAACGCCGTGGCCCGAGGCCTCGAGATTCGCAAGCGGGCCAAGGCGCTGACCGAATCAACCGACTAGTATTCTATGCTCCCAACCAGCGCTACCCCATCACAATCTACGTTCTGAAAGGGTATGAAGGTAGGAGCGAGGCTGTAGTATTCTCTGGGAGGCGGTCAGGCTTAACCAGACAACTTGCGGCGGGAAATTTGGGCCGCCAGGGTGAAGGCTTGTATGAGGCTCATCGGGTCGGCCCGGCCGGTCCCGGCTATGTCGAAGGCCGTGCCGTGGTCGACACTGGTCCGAACTATCGGCAGGCCCGCCGTCATGTTGACACCCCCCTCAAAACCCTGAGTCTTGACGGCCACGTGGCCCTGGTCGTGGTACATGGCAAGCACCATATCGTAAACCCCTCGTCGGGCCTGGAGGAAGACGACGTCGGGCGATATGGGCCCCACGACATCAATTCCCATCCCGCGGGCCTCGGCCACCGCCGGGGCGATGATCTCCCCCTCTTCCGTGCCAAAAAGGCCCCCCTCGCCGGCGTGGGGGTTGAGGCCCGCAACGGCAATACGGGGCCGCTCGTAGCCTAGCTGGCGACCCGTTGCTTGGGCGAGGCCGATGAAGCGGTATACTCGCTCCTTGGTGACGAGCCCGATGGCCTCAGCAAGGGGCAGGTGGGTCGATAGGTGGATAACGGTGAGGTCGCCGGAGACAAGGGTGAGGCCGAAGAGCTCCGTTCCGGTCCGCTCGGCGAGAATCTCGGTGTGGCCGGGAAAGTCCACCCCCGCACGGTGGATGGCCTCTTTGCTGATCGGCGCTGTGACGATGCCGTCGACAGCCCCTGCCTTGGCCAAGTCAATGGCCCGCTCAAGATACTCGACCGCCGCCTTCCCGGCCTCGGGGCTCACCTGCCCGAAGGGGATGGCCAAGAGGTCAAGGGCCCCTACGGCGTGGATGTCAAGGGTCTCCGGGCCCGACGAGGATGGGAAGGGAGGCTCGACGGGCCTCATAGTGACCACCCGGCGGCAGACGTGGGCGGCCCGCACCAGGGCTCCGGGGTCCCCCACAACCACCGCCCGGCCTACGCTATCCATGGCCGGTCGGCGCTCGGTAAGGGCCTTGATGATGATCTCGGGGCCGATGCCCGCAGCATCGCCCATGGTGATGGCCAGCAGGGGCCGGGCGCTTTCGACCACGGAAAAAGACTCCTTCGGCAACGTCTAAATGGAGGCTATCTACCCATGCTACCACGCTTTACAGGCAACGGCAACGCGGGGATGGATCTCTCGATCGACAGACTTGGTTATGGAAAAAGGTTTTCATTTCCTTCGCCCTATGACCTCAAGGGACCATCAAGGTAGACGCGAGCCCATCCACAGACAAAAAAACCCCGGAGGGATAGTATTACCCTCCGGGGATTCGCCTAATCGCTACCGAGCCGGTGAGTCTCTGGTTACTTCGCTTTGGTGACTTCGTCCTCTGGATCGAAGACTTCGGGATTGAGTATTTGCTTATTGTGAGGGACCGGGGCGGTCAGGACCTCAGCTCCACCGATGGCCGTCCGCCCGATGGCTGCGGCCGCTCCTTTTACAGCCCCCGTCACCGGCCAGAGGGGATTGGTCCCGGCGTCCTTGCTCTCTTCGACGAGCTTCTTTGGAGCATCCATCCATCCGGTGACAACATTGGCGGCGCCACGGGTCGCCTGGTCGTGGACCTTCTCGCCGTAGCTTTTGCTCTCCTGGGCAAGCGCGGGCCCTGAGGCCAGGGCGAAGACGGCCGCAAACGATAGAGCCAGGTAAAGGTACATGGCGTTACGCATGAGACACCTCCTCCTTCAAGTGGGAAAAAGTCCCCACTCTTCCCAGCGGTCTTCTTTGCGTAGGGTTTATAATCCAACAATACCACAGCTTGGGAAAAGAAAGAAGGGGGAAAGTTACTTTTTCACCCCCTACGAGCGCTAATCAGGAGGAGCGCTCTAGGAAGGCTTGCGTCCTCGATGCTATAGACTCGGCCGAGAGGCCGTAAGCGGTGTAGAGCTCTTCGCCGCCGCCGCTCTGGCCGTAGTCCTCAAGGCCGATCCTGTGGACGACCACCCCGGGTGTTTCGCTCAGGGCTTCACATACGGCGCTTCCAAGCCCGCCCGTTAAGGAGTGGTCCTCTACGGTGACGATGCGGCCCGTCTCGGCCGCGCAGGTCATAACAAGCTCTTCATCGAGCGGCTTGATTGTGTGGATGTTGACGACCCGGGCGCTCGCTACCCCGTCGGCTTCCATCTGCTCGGCGGCCCGAATAGTGTTGGCCACGACCCCGCCCGAGGCCATCAATGTGACGTCGCCACCCTCCCTCAAAACAACACCCTTGCCGAAGCTGAACGTGTAGTCGTCGGGGTTCAGCGGCTCGACCTTCTGTCGAGTCAGACGCAGATAGAGTGGCCCGTCGTGCTCTGCAGCGAAAAAGACCGCCCCGCGGGTCTCCACGTCGTCCACGGGCTGGACAATGGCGACGTTGGGCAGGCTTCTAAGGTGAGCCATATCCTCCTGCCCCATCTGGCTGTAGCCGTCCTCGCCGATCGCCACCCCCGCGTGGGTTCCCACCATCGTGACCGGAGCCCCGGTGAAGGCGATGGACATCCGCACCTGTTCGAAGCGGTTTGAGAGAAAACATGCGAAGGTGCAGATGAAGGTTTTCTTTCCCGCCAGGGCCATTCCTGCCCCCGTCCCTATCATGTTGCACTCGGCTATCCCCATCTGGAAGAACCGCTCCGGGTGGGCCTTGGCGAAGAAGTGGCTCTGGGTGGAGACCGAGAGGTCGGCGTCCAGAACGACCACATCGGGGTCCCGGGAGCCTAGCTCGAGAAGGGCTTCGCCGAACGCGAGGCGGGTGGCCTTGGGGGCCCGCTCGTTACGCTCCGTCATGACGGCCTCCTTCGGCCTCTCCCAAAAGCTCGGCTATCGCCTCCTCGGCCTGCTCGGGGTTTGGGGCCTTTCCGTGCCAGGCGCTGAGGCCCTCCATGAAGGAGACCCCCTTGCCCTTAACCGTGTGGGCGATAATCATCGTGGGACGTCCCTTGGTTGCCTCGGCTTCGTCCAGGGCGGGAATAATCTCCTCGAAGCTGTGTCCGTCGATCTCAATGACGTGCCAGTTGAAGGCGCGCCATTTGTCTGCCAACGGCTCGAGGTCCATTATCTCCCAGACGGACCCGTCTAGCTGGACCTTGTTGTAGTCGCATATGACACATAGGGTGTCGAGGTCGAACTTGGGGGCGCTCAAGGCCGCCTCCCATATCTGGCCGGCCTGGCTCTCGCCGTCGCCTATCATGCAGTAGACCTGGAACCGGTCGCCGTCGAGTTTGCTGGCAAGGGCGAGCCCCTGGGCGATGGAGAGGCCCTGGCCCAGGCTCCCCGTGGAGCCCTCCATGAGGGAGAATCGGAGCCGGTCGGGGTGGCCTTGCAGAGGCGAGCCCAGCTTTCGGTAGGTGAGGAGCTGCTCCTTGGGGAAGTAGCCGGCATGGGCTAGTGCGGCGTATAGGGCGGAGACGCCGTGGCCCTTTGAGAGGACGAACCGGTCGCGCCCTGGGTCGTCGGGCCGAGCCGGGTCGTGGCGCATCTTGTGAAAGAAGAGCGCCACGATAACGTCAATGGCCGAAAGCGACCCGCCCGGGTGGCCGCTTCCGGCCTCGGCCACCATCCGGATGACGTCCACCCGGCAGGTGCGGGCTATGGCCTCGAGCTCCTTGATTCGCACTTCGAGCGACATGCCAGTGGTCATGGGGGCGGGTCCTCTTTGCTCAAACGAGGGTCCAAAAAAGGTATGGTTATTTGATTCGTACTGTAGGCAGAATAGGCAAGGTGGCGTCGGGCGTCATCCTATCCCGTTTATTTCCATCCTCACCCTGGGTAA
Organism: Nitrospinota bacterium; assembly: GCA_022562795.1. GTDB lineage: Bacteria > JADFOP01 > JADFOP01 > JADFOP01 > JADFOP01 > JADFOP01. The sequence continues at coordinate 120,978 of JADFOP010000001.1, read as the reverse complement.
GCAAGTATACGTCACACTCCGAAAGAAGGCAACCCCTATAGTGCGGCCCGACCGCCCTTCTTGACATGGGGCCGGGCCGAGTCCAGTATTATCGGGTGAGGTATGGAGGCGGACCCCTGGACGAGAGGAAGGCCCATTATGGAGCGGATGCTGAGCGGTCACCGGCGATTTATGGCCGGGTACTTCGAGAGGGAGAAGGCGCTCTTTCGGGGCCTGGCCGAGGCTTCCGACCAGCCATGCCGTGCCCTTGTTGTGGCTTGCTCTGATTCCCGAGTCGTGCCCGAGCTGATAGTAGACGCCCGGCCGGGAGATATCTTCATGGTGCGCAACGTCGCCAACATCGTTCCACCAATGGGCTCGGCCGACTCCAGCGCCGGGGCGGCTATAGAGTACGCGCTGGGCCACCTGCCGGACCTTAAGCACGTGATTGTCTGGGGCCACTACGGCTGTGGTGGAGTCAAGGCGCTTCTGGAGGGGACCGACGCCCTCGAGGCGGAGCCTAAGTTGCGCCAGTGGGTGAGCCTCGCCCAGGAGGCCCGGCGACGCCTGGACGAGGAAGGGGGCTTACCGACCGTCGAGGAGCGGTGGGACCGGCTGGTGGAGCTCAATGTCGTTCTCCAGCGGGAACACCTCCTGAGCTACCCCGTGGTGGCCGAGGCGCTCGAAGCCCAACGTGTGGAGCTCCACGGCTGGCTCTATGATATTAACACCTCCCGGCTCAAGTCCTACCACCCGGAGCTCGGCTTCCAGTGGGTTGAGTAGGCCCCAAGGGGGGGCGTTTGGCCCTGGATTTTTCTTGCCCGCTGATGTAAATTGAGTCCGTCAAAGAGCTATCAGACCTCATCGCCCAGCAGACCGTTTTATTCTATCCCGGGCTTGCCATCGCCCTCGCTTTTCGGCTTGGCCCGATAGATGGAGCCCGAGGAGAGGAGTGCCCATGGTAAAGGAGTATCCAAGCCTCATAGGGGGTGAATGGCGCTCTACGAGTGAGACCTACGAGCTTAAAAACCCGTACAACCAAGAGACCATAGGAATCGTCTCTCGGCCTGGCGGCGACGAAGCCCTCGAAGCCGTGGAGCGAGCCCACCGGGCCTTTCCGGCAACACGGGCCCTGCCGAGCTGGAAGCGGGCCGAGATTCTCCAGGCCATCTCCGAGGGGATAAAGGCCCGTCACGAGGAGCTCTCCCGCACCATCGCGCTTGAGGCGGGTAAACCCATCAAGCAGGCCAGAGGCGAGGTCGGCCGGGCCGCCAACACTTTCTGGGTCGCTATGGAGGAGGCCAAGCGCATCGATGGGGAACTGATGAGCCTCGATTGGGTTGAGGGCCACGAAAACCGGATCGGCTTGGTGCGCCGCTTCCCCGTAGGGCCCATGCTGGGGATATCACCCTTCAATTTCCCCCTCAACTTGGTGGCCCACAAGGTGGCCCCGGCCATCGCTGTGGGCGCCCCCTTGATCATGAAGCCGGCGACTCAGACCCCGCTCTCTTCGCTCAAGCTCGGCGAGATCGTCCTCGAGGCGGGCTGGCCGCCGGAGGCTTTCAGCGTGCTGCCTTGCTCAGGACCTGTGGCGGAGGGCATCCTCCAAGACGAGCGAATCAAGAAGCTTACGTTCACCGGCAGCCCTGAGGTCGGCTGGCACTTGAAAGGCCTCGTGCCTAAGAAGCGGGTCACCCTGGAGCTGGGCGGTAATGCGGGGGTCGTCGCCCACTCCGACATCGACATCCCCTTCGTGGCCAAGCGCTGCCGGCTGGGCTCCTTCGCCTATGGGGGACAAATCTGCATCTCCGTCCAGCGCATGTTCATCCACGAGCCCATCTACGACGAATTTATGAACGTCTTCCTCAATGAAGTTGCCCAAATCGTCGTCGGCGACCCCATGGAAGAAAGTACAGAGGTGGGGCCCCTGATCGATCTCCAGGCCGCGGCCCGTATCGAGGAGTGGGTGGACGAGGCCGTCGATGGCGGGGCATCAGTCGTGACCGGCGGCAAGCGCCAGGGCACTATGATGGAGCCCACGGTCCTCGAAGGTGTCAAGCCCGACATGCGGGTGAGCTGCCTCGAGGCCTTCGGGCCAGTAGTAACCGTCGAGCCCTACAGCGATTTCATGGAGGCCGTCGGAGCCGTCAACGACTCAATCTACGGGCTTCAGGCGGGCATCTTCACCAACGACCTCACGGCGGTCCACCGGGCATACGAGACCCTGGAGGTTGGGGGTATCATAGTCAACGACGTCCCCACATACCGAGTCGACCACATGCCTTACGGGGGTGTTAAAGAGTCGGGCTTCGGCCGAGAGGGACTAAAGTACGCCATTGAGGAAATGACGGAGATTCGCCTGATGGTCTTGAACCTCACCCCATAGCTTCCCGAATTATGTAGGAAGGATAACCTCATAATCCTCAGCTACTTAGATAAGGCCACCCAACGTACTGCCAATGCCCGAGGCCCCTTTACGATGGCCCAGGCCACCTTTTGATCTATGGCGCGACCAAAAAGCTCGTTCGTTTGTCAAGCCTGCGGCTACTCCTCGCCCAAGTGGCTCGGCCGGTGCCCCGATTGCGGCGGCTGGAACACCATGGCCGAGGAGGTGGAAGCCTCAGGCCGAGACGTCCGTCCGCGCCTGAGCCTTACCGCCGCTTCGCCCGTGCCAATCGACTCGGTGGCCGCAGGCGAGGAGCCTCGCCAGCGCACAGGCATCAGCGAGTTCGACCGCGTCCTGGGCGGGGGTCTCGTGGCCGGCTCAGTGGTTCTCGTGGCGGGCGACCCGGGGGTCGGAAAATCGACCCTCCTGCTCCAGGCCGCAGGCCGCCTGGCTGCAGGCGGCGCCCCGGTCCTCTATGTATCGGGCGAAGAGAGCCCGGGACAGATTAGCCTAAGGGCCCGCCGGCTGGGGGTTATGGAAAAAGATCTCCTGGTTTTGGCTGAGACCAACGTCGAAGCTATCCTGGGCCACTTGGAGGCCACCCGGCCCGCCCTCTGCGTTATAGACTCCATCCAGACCTGCTACACCTCAACCCTGACCTCGGCCCCTGGAAGCGTGGGGCAGGTCCGTGAGGTGGCCGCCCAACTCATCGCCGCCGCCAAGCGCCTGGGCGTGCCTTTGGCCCTCGTCGGCCATGTGACCAAGGACGGCGCCGTGGCCGGCCCCCGAGTCCTGGAGCACATGGTTGATGTGGTGTTGGCCTTCGAAGGCGAAGGGGCGAGCCCTTACCGGATTCTCCGCGGGGCGAAGAACCGATTCGGCTCGACCCACGAGATCGGGGTCTTCGAGATGGGTGGCGATGGTCTCCGCGAGGTCCTCAACCCATCGGCGACGTTTCTCGCCCAGCGCCCAGTTGACCAGCCCGGCAGCGTGGTGGTGGTGGCCATGGAGGGTACTCGACCTATCCTACTGGAGGTCCAAGCCCTGGTTAGTCCCTCCTCCCTGGCCCTCCCAAGGCGGATGGCAACCGGGCTCGACCCTAATCGGCTCGCACTCCTGGCGGCCATCCTCGAGAAGCGGGCAGGCTTTGCGTTGCACGACCAAGACATCTATCTCAACGTGGCTGGCGGAGTGCGCATCGTGGAGCCGGCAAGCGACCTTGGGGTTGCGTGCGCCATCATTTCTAGCTTCCGCAGCCGCCCCGTTCCCTTCGAGGCGGTATGCCTAGGCGAGGTGGGCCTCACCGGGGAGGTGCGGACGGTTCCCCAGCTGGAAGCTCGATGTAAAGAGGCCGCCTCCCTCGGCTTTAAGCAGGCTATCATCCCTCCTCGCACCGGCTCCGACCAGCCCGGCCTGGCTCTAAAGGCTGTCGAGGTGGCCACACTAGAAGATGCCTTTGCCGTTCTCTTCGATAAAAGCTAAAGAGCCAAACCCTTTATGATGACAACTCTTGAGGGGTCGACCACCTCATATCACATTACAGAGAAAGAATCTTTGACATTCATATAGTTATCTGCTATAGTAAGATATTTTGAGGTAGGAAGGGTGGAAAAATGTTTAAAGTGGGCGACAAGGTAGTCTATCCGTCGCATGGTGTCGGGGTCGTTGGGGACATCCAAAACCGTGAAATGTCGGGCACCGAGGAATCATTCTATATCTTGCATATGTACGAACGTGGTATGACCATCATGGTGCCGACAGCCAACAGCCGCAAGGTGGGGCTGCGGGAAGTCATTCGAGAAGCCGATGTTAAAAAGGTGATGGAAGTCCTCAAACAGCGCGAGTCGAGGAGCACCGAGGCTTGGAACCGGCGCTCCAAGCAATATATGGAGACAATTAAGACCGGCTGTGTCTTCGAAATCGCAAAGATTTACCGCGACCTGACCAGACTCAAGACCCGCAAGACCCTCTCTTTCGGCGAGAAACGGGTTCTCGATAACGTGCGCGAACTCATCTCCGAAGAGATTTCCCAAGTGCGGGGCATATCCAAGGATTCGGTCGTCACCCTTCTGGACAACCTCGTCGCTAAATAAGCTGTCTCGGAAGGCGCCATGCCTCCGAGAACCTTGCCGTCCACGACCACAAAGGGGGATAGACCCATGGGACTATACGGATTACGGTTTTCCCTAGTCGTGGGCACAACGTTGCTGGGCTACTACATAGGCACACAGTACCTGGGCTACGAGGGGATCATTACCGGCATCGGTGTGGGCTTCTTCGCTGGGTTGCTCATTTGCGTCCTGGAGCGTACTCTCAGCCAGGTTCAGCCCCGCAGGCTTGTCGGGGGGTTCGTAGGCCTCATCCTTGGGTTGATCACGGCTCGCCTGGTGCTTATGGCCTTCTCTAGCTGGCCCGGCCAAGACCCTCTGGCCCAGTTTCTGGTCCGTAGCCTGGTCTTCTTCATAGGAGGCTACCTGGGACTCATGCTGGGGGTTATCAAGAGCCGCGAGATTGAAATTCCCGGCCTTGACCGAATAGTTGAGGACTCCGGTTCCAAGAACACGAAAATCCTGGATACCAGTGTCATCATCGACGGGAGGGTCGCCGACATCTCCGAGGCGGGGTTTTTGGAAGGCCCTCTTATCATCCCCCAGTTCGTCCTGAAAGAGCTCCAGCAGATTGCGGATTCGCCCGATAGCTTGAAGCGCAACCGAGGCCGACGGGGGTTGGACATTCTTCAGCGAATGCAAAAGAACATGGAGATCGACATCCAGTTCCTCGACCAAGATTTCCCGAAAATTAAAGAGGTGGATGCCAAGCTCGTGGCCTTGGGCAAGGATCTCGACGCCAAGGTCTTGACCAACGATTTTAACCTCAATAAGGTCGCTGAGCTCCAGGGCGTTGGTGTTCTCAACATCAACCAGCTGGCCAACGCTGTCAAGCCCGTTGTCCTGCCCGGCGAGATGATGAACGTCTACATCCTCAAGGAAGGCAAGGAGGCCGGCCAGGGGGTCGCCTACCTGGACGACGGCACAATGGTCGTGGTCGACAACGCTCGCCGTTTAATCGGAAAATCCCTCGATGTCTTGGTCACCAGCGTACTCCAGACCACCGCTGGCCGAATGATTTTCACCCGTCCTAAGGAGGAGGTCGAGCGGGAGGCGGTCTAACGCGTCTGCTTGCAAGGGCAAACCCATGATTGCCGCAATTGTTCCCGCCGCCGGGGCGGGGGTGCGTATGGAGGCGGCTCAGCCCAAGCAGTTCCTGCCGTTGGGCGGACGGCCTCTACTTGTCCACACCCTCGAGCGGCTTTCTGCCTCACCCCTCCTAGAGACCGTGGTAGTCGTCGTTCCGGCCGACTGGGTGGCCAAGGTACGGGCCGAGCTCGTTGAACCTTACGGTTTGGCCAAGGTCGGGGCCATCGTGGCAGGAGGTGGCGAACGTCAAGACTCGGTGGCAGCGGGGCTTGAGTCCCTGCCGTCCGAGGCCGAGCTTGTTGTCGTCCACGACGGTGTGCGCCCGTTCGTGACGCAAGCGATGGTGGCCGCCGTGGTAGAGGCCGCCCGGTCCGTGGGAGCGGCGGCAGCGGCCATCCCTGTAGCCGACACCGTAAAGCGGGTGGCTGATGGAGCTGTCGTGGAAACGATTTCCCGAGACGGGCTCTTTCGGCTCCAGACCCCCCAGGCCTTCCGGCGTGAAGTGCTGGTCGAGGCCATCGGGCGCGCGCGGAGCGACGGCGTTGTCGCCACCGACGACTCGACGCTCGTCGAGCGGCTTGGGCTTCCGGTGCGGGTGGTGGCTGGGGCTGAGTTCAATCTCAAGGTGACCACAGTGGAAGACTGGTCTCTCGCCGAGGAAATATTGAAGTCCCTGGAGCGCTCGGAGTCAGCCTCAGAGACCTCAGCGGAGGGCGCCTGAGTATGAGCGTACGGGTAGGGATGGGCTACGACGTCCACCGGTTAGCACGGGGCCGCCCCTTGGTCTTGGGGGGAGTCGCCATCTCCTCGGACCTCGGTCTTGAGGGGCATTCAGACGCCGATGTTGTCGTCCACGCCATTTGCGATGCCCTGCTGGGTGCTTGCGGCGCGGGAGACATCGGCCGGCACTTCCCTGACAACGACCCATCCTATTCTGGAGTGAGCAGCTTGGTGCTGCTTCGAGAGGTGAGGGAAATTGTGGCACGCCGGAACCTCCGCCCCCTGAACGTCGATGCGACCATCGTGCTCCAAGAACCCAAGATCAAAGAGTTTATCCCCGAAATGGAGACCAATATCGCCGAAACCCTGGCCATCGACCCGACGCTCGTCAACATCAAAGCGACTACTACAGAGGGCCTCGGCTTCGTGGGCCACGGCGAAGGAATTGCCGCTTACGCCGCAGCCACCCTCGCCGCCGTACCATCCAAGGAATCTTCACCAACCGGTAAAAAAAGGTAGGCCCACCTCATGGCTTTGGCCATCTACAACACTCTGGAGAGGCGCAAGGAACTATTCGAGCCCCTGGAGCCTGGGCGCGTCCGGATGTATGTCTGCGGGGTCACCGTCTATGACCTCTGCCACATCGGCCACGCTCGGGCCTTGGTCGTCTTCGACATGATTAACCGGTACCTGCGCTACATCGGCTACGACGTCACCTATGTGCGTAACATTACCGACGTGGACGACAAGATTATCGAGCGGGCGCAGAAAGAAGGTGTTTCGTACCGCCTCATCGCCGACCGATACACAGAGGCTTTCCATCGCGACTTCGACCGGCTGGGGCTCCTCAGGCCCGACGCCGAGCCCAAAGCCAGCGATTACATCGATGGCATGGTCGAGATGATCGGCCGCCTCATCGAGCGGGGTTACGCTTACGTGGCCGAAGATAACGTCTTTTACTCCGTAGCCAAATTCCCCGATTACGGACGGCTCTCCGGCAAGCGGATAGAGGAGTTGGTGGCCGGGGCGCGGGTGAAGGTCCACCAAGCAAAGAGAGAGCCGCTGGACTTCGCCCTCTGGAAGGCATCTAAGCCGGGAGAGCCCTCATGGCCGAGCCCCTGGGGCGAAGGCCGGCCCGGCTGGCACATCGAGTGCTCAGTCATGAGCAGCCACTACTTGGGCGAGACCTTCGACATCCACGGAGGGGGTCGTGACCTCCAGTTCCCTCACCACGACAACGAGATTGCCCAGTCCGAAGCCGCCACAGGCAAGCCCTTCGTTCGATATTGGATTCACAACGGATTCATCAACATCGATAAGGCCAAGATGAGCAAATCGTTGGGCAATATCCTGAATATTGAGGACATCCTTAAGTCCCACCACCCCGAGGTGGTCTGGCTCTTCTTGCTCTCCCACCACTACCGAAGCCCCATCGACTACACCGAGCAAGCCCTCTCCGACGCCAAGAAGAATCTTGACTACTTTTACACTTCTCGGGAGCGATGCGAAGAGCTCTTGGCGGCCCATGGGGATGCGGGAGGCCGTCGCGCCGAGGCCCGACCGGCCGATGAGCACCCGGAATGGGAGGAGGTCGCCGGCATGGAGGCAGCCTTCCGGGATGCAATGGACGACGATTTCAACTCGGCCCTGGCCCTGGCCAACCTCTTCCGCGCCACAGGTGCCCTGAACACCTTCCTCGACTCAGCGGCCGATGAGGATGAGAAGGCGGCGCTCGCCGAAACATTCCTCACACAGATCCAGAGCGTGGGAGAGGTGTTGGGCATTCTCGGCGATGCCCCTTCCGCCTATTTCCGAATTGGCGTCGAAGGCCTAGACGCCGAGGCCATCGAGGCTCGAATTTCCGAACGCTACACCGCCCGGCAGGCCGAAGACTGGGCCCGGGCCGACGGCATCCGAGACGACCTCGCCCAACGCGGAGTAATTCTCGAAGACAGGCCCGATGGGACTACGGTATGGAAGGTGCGGACGTAGCCTCAGAGGTCGTGGGCGGCATTCGCCCGGTGGAGGAGGCCATCGCCGGCGGCCACCGTGAAGTTTTCAAGCTGGTGGTCGCCAAGGGCCGCCGTGGACTGGGGGGGCTTTTACGTCGGGCCGAGAGGCGGCGAATACCGGTTGAGTATTCTGACCGCGCCCACCTCGACCGCCTTTGCCCTGGCTCCCACCAGGGGGTGGTCGCTGTAGTGGCTCCATACCGCTACAGTGATCTTTCCGAGCTAGCGGCGCGGGCCCCCGAAGATACCGGCCTGGCCTGGCTCATTGCTCTTGATGGCGTGGTCGACCCGATGAACCTCGGGGCGGTTCTGAGGGTGGCCGGCGCGTTCGGGGTCGGGGGAGTCGTGCTCCCACGAGACCGGGCCGTCGGGCTAACACCCGCGGTTGCCAAGGCCGCAGCTGGGGCCTTGGAACATGTCGCCATAGCCAGGGTTGTCAATCTGGTCCGGGCGCTGGAAGAGTTGAAAAAAGCAGGCTTCTGGGTGGTCGGTACGGCACCCGAAGCATCCGTAGCCGTTGATGCCTTTGATTGGAGGAGGGCGGTGGTGGTCGTGCTGGGAAGCGAGGGAAAGGGAATGAGGCCTCTGGTGACCGCCACGTGTGATGAGACCGTATCGGTGCCTTTACCCGGACCGATAGGTGCCCTAAACGTCGCCTCTGTGGCGGCTATCGTCTGCCATGAGGTCTGCCGGCAGAGACGAGAGAAAGGTTGAAAAATCGCCTTGACAATTATATTATCGAGGTGTATGGTAATGGATTATTCTGCCGCTGGCGTAGCTCAGTTGGTAGAGCAGCTGATTTGTAATCAGCAGGTCGGGGGTTCGAGTCCCTTCGCCAGCTCCAGGTGTGTGCAGAACCGGCGGTTTATTACTGCTTAGAGGTGTCGGGGGGAGGTGCCCGAGTGGCCAAAGGGAGCAGACTGTAAATCTGCCGGCGTTGCCTACGGAGGTTCGAATCCTCCCCTCCCCACCAGGGTTGAAGTTCGGTAAGGCTGAACACTCGAATGTCCTTGGTTGGAGCGGGAATAGCTCAGGGGGAGAGCATCAGCCTTCCAAGCTGAGGGTCGCGGGTTCGAATCCCGTTTCCCGCTCCATTCCCTTCCTGGCAGAGGCGGACTCATTTCATCTCGGGGCCATCAAGTCATGTACATTTCCGCGCCCATGTAGCTCAGTGGTAGAGCGCTTCCTTGGTAAGGAAGAGGCCACCGGTTCAATCCCGGTCATGGGCTCCAGGTTTGTAGACCCTCATCTGGCATAGGCTCCTGTATCGTCCTGGTGGGGAGGAGGAAAGGGCAAGACTGAGGTTGTCATTGGCCGTGAGCCCCGTCGGGCCATTTGTTGCGTTTGTAACGATATTACGCTGAGGAGGTCGTCGTATGGCGAAGGAGAAGTTTGTAAGGACGAAGCCCCACGTGAACGTGGGGACCATTGGGCACGTCGACCACGGCAAGACGACGTTGACGGCGGCCATTACGCTGTTGCTTGAGAAGAAGGGTCTGGCCTCCTACGTTTCGTTCGACGAGATTGATAAGGCCCCCGAGGAGCGCGAGCGTGGCATCACGATTGCGACGGCCCACGTGGAGTATGAGACCGAGACTCGCCACTACGCCCATGTGGATTGTCCTGGTCACGCCGACTACGTAAAGAACATGATTACGGGGGCGGCTCAGATGGATGGTGCGGTCGTCGTGGTGAGCGCCTCTGACGGGCCGATGCCTCAGACACGCGAGCACATTCTTTTGGCCCGCCAGGTTGGGGTGCCGTCGTTGGTGGTCTACCTGAACAAGGTCGACCAGGTTGACGACCCGGAGTTGGTGGAGTTGGTGGAGCTCGAGATCCGCGAGCTGTTGAGCCAGTATGATTTTCCTGGCGACGATATACCGGTGATCAAGGGCAGCGCGCTGAAGGCTCTTGAGAGCGGAGATCCGGAGGACCCGGACTGTGCGAGCATCTTTGAGCTGCTCGATGCGATCGACAGCTACATTCCCGTGCCGGAGCGGGACGTGGACAAGCCGTTTTTGATGCCCGTCGAGGATGTCTTCTCTATCTCTGGTCGCGGGACGGTTGCGACGGGTCGTGTGGACCGTGGCGTGGTGACCGTCGGCGATGAGGTGGAGATCGTGGGTCTCAAAGAGACGGTCAAGACTGTGGCCACGGGTGTCGAGATGTTCCGCAAGCTTCTCGACCGCGGCGAGGCCGGAGACAACATCGGTGTATTGCTGCGCGGGCTTAAGCGCGAGGATGTGGAGCGCGGCCAGGTCGTGAGCGCTCCCGGCTCGATCAAGCCCCACACGCATTTCTCCGGCGAGGTCTACGTCTTGACGAAGGAGGAGGGGGGGCGTCACACGCCTTTCTTCAGCGGGTATCGCCCGCAGTTCTATTTTCGAACGACCGACGTAACGGGTATCGTTAAGTTGCCAGAGGGTGTTGAGATGGTGATGCCGGGCGACAACGTCTCTGTGGAGGGCGAGCTGATAACGCCCATCGCCATGGAAGAGGGCCTGAGGTTCGCCATCCGAGAGGGCGGCCGGACCGTCGGCGCCGGCGTCATAGCCAAAATCCTAGAGTAAAAAACCGGGGCGGGCGGCTATGCGAGAGATTATTACGTTGGCGTGCACCGAGTGCAAGCAGAGAAACTATTCAACGACGAAGAACAAACAAAGTACGCCTGATCGTCTGGAGTTTAAGAAATATTGTCGGTGGTGTCGTCAGCACGTCATTCACCGAGAGATTAAGTGATGCTGCCGGGCAGGCAACGGGCGGGCGGACCGCCCCGCTCTGTATCTCCGTAGCGCATTCGCCTTGAGAGGAGGCCAGTAGCTCGAACGGTAGAGCACCGGACTCCAAATCCGGGGGTTGGGGGTTCGAATCCCTCCTGGCCTGCCACTTCCTTTGAGCCGCCCGCTATCAGCCGCAGGGAGGCGGTGAATTGAGCCATGAACGAGTGGGTGAGGCGCGCTCGCCAGTTTCTCAACGAGGTACTTGTAGAGGTCAAGAAGGTTACATGGCCAACCCGGAAAGAGACCATCGCCCATACCGCCTTGGTGATCCTAACTGTTATTCTCGTGGCGATCTTCCTAGGTGTGGTTGATGCGGGTCTTCAACGGATTATAGGAAATGTTCTACGGTGAGTGAGAAAGAGATCAGCTTGACGGACGAGGCCGACCGAGAGGGCGAGGCGGAAGACGACTCCAAGGATTGGGCGGAGGAGGTCGCCTCCGACACGCCTCACGAGCTTGCTCCTGAAGACTCCCACCTCGAGGAGGTTGCCGTAGTAGCTCAGGTTGAGGAGGACCAAGAGGAAGCCGTGGAAGAGGCGCTAGAAGTCTCGGCTGAGATGGACCAAGAGGAAGCTTTGGAAGAAGCGGTAGAAGCCCCGGTGGAGGAGGACCAAGAGGAAGCTTTGGAAGAAGCGGAGGTCACCCTCGGCGGACCCGTACTCTCATCGGGCCCAGGCAAAGACTGGTATGTTGTTCATACCTACTCTGGCTACGAGGCCAAGGTCAAAGCGAGCATGGAAGAGCGGATCAACGCCCTTGGCCTGAGAGAATGGATTCCTCAAATTATAGTGCCTTCAGAGCCGGTTGTGGAGATGAAGGGAGGCAAGAAGCGTATTAGCGACCGGAAGTTCTTCCCCGGCTATGTCTTGGTGGAAATGGAGCTATCCGACGACACCTGGTACCTAATAAAAAACACCCCCAAGGTAACCGGCATTCTTGGAGGAGGGCGGAATCCCACGCCGCTGGCCACCGATGAGATCAGGTTCATCGTCGAGCAGATGCGGGGCGAGGCCGAAAAACCTAAGCTCAAGGTGTTGTTCGAGCGAGGAGAGAACGTCCGTATAGTAGATGGGCCATTTACCAACTTTACGGGGATGATCGAGGAGGTGGACGACGTTCGAGCCAAGCTACGGGTCATGGTGACCATCTTTGGGAGGGCCACACCGGTCGAGATGGAGTTCCTCCAGGTGGAGAAGGTCTGAGGCGAGGAGCGTACGGTGGCACGAAAAGTCAAAGCTCTGGTGAAACTTCAGGTTCCGGCGGGCCAGGCAAACCCGTCGCCGCCCGTGGGGCCTGCATTGGGCCAACATGGGGTGAACATCATGGAGTTCTGCACGGCCTTCAATTCCCAGACCCAGGATCGCGAGGGCCTCATCATCCCCGTCGTTGTCACCATCTACACCGACCAGTCCTTCACCTTTATCCTTAAAAGCCCTCCGGCCAGCGTGTTGCTCAAGCAGGCGGCAGGGATCGCCAAGGGCTCGGAGGATCCCAAGCGGGAGAAGGTGGGAACGGTCTCTTGGTCTCAGGTGGAGAATATTGCCCGAATGAAGGAGCAGGACCTCAACACAACCGATATAGAAGCCGCCAAACGTATTATCGCTGGCACGGCCAGGAGCATCGGTATCGATGTTACCGACTGAGGTAGAGTAACCGTGGCTCGACGAGGTAAACACATGCAGGCGGCTCTCGCGGAGGTAGAAAGAGACCGCCGTTACGAGCTCGAGGAGGCTCTTATCCTCGTCAAAGATTTGGGCTACGCCAAGTTCGATGAGTCTGTAGACCTGGCTGTTCGCCTCGGCGTCAATCCTCGCCACGCCGACCAGATGGTTCGCGGTAGTGTTGCGTTGCCTGGCGGCGTGGGAAAGAACGTCACGGTACTTGCATTCGCACAAGGTGAAAAAATGAAAGAGGCCGAAGAGGCGGGAGCAGACTACGTCGGCTCCGAGGAATATATAAAGAAGATCCAAGACGGATGGCTGGAGTTTGATCGGGCGGTGGCGACCCCGGATCTGATGAGTCAGGTGGGCCGGCTCGGAAAGATTCTCGGTCCCAGGGGCTTGATGCCCAACCCCAAGGCAGGCTCTGTTACCTTCGATGTGGGCCGGGCCGTCAAGGAGCTCAAGGCCGGAAAGGTGGAGTTCCGCGTCGATAAAGTGGGCATCGTCCACGTAACTATCGGGCGGCGCTCCTTCGATGTAGAGACGCTGCTGGAGAATGCCAAGGCTGTATTTGAAACACTCCTAAGGCTCAAGCCAGCCTCGGCCAAGGGTGTATACTTTAGGAGCATTTACGTTTCATCGACTATGGGGCCGGGCCTTCGGCTCGATCCCGTCGCGGTGATGAATCTCTTTCAGGCCTAGGTGGATCCGGAGAACGTAAGCCGCCCTCCGATTGGAGCAAGACCGTGGTTGATCCGGCGAAAATAGAAGCCGTCGAGGAGCTCAGAGAGAAATTCGACCGGGCCAAGGCCGCCGTATTCGTGGATTTCCGAGGCTCCTCCGTTGCACAGATGAACGAACTCCGCAACCGGCTGAGGGCCGAGCAGGTGGAGTTTCGGGTAATCAAGAACAGACTGGCTCGGCGGGCCGCGGTCGATACTCCCCTGGCGGAAGCAACCGACTTGTTTGAAGGGCCAACGTCGGTGGCCCTATCCTACGATAACTTAGTGGCCCCAGCCAAGATCCTTACGGCATACGCCAAAGAGCGAAAGACAATTGAAATCAAAGGAGGGCTGCTGGAGGGGAGGCCCTTGGATGTGGAGTCGGTCCGACGCCTGGCTGAGCTGCCTCCCCTTGAGGCTATCCAGGCTCAACTCTTGAGCGTTCTCCAGGGGGGCGGGGTCCAGTTTCTTGGGGTCCTCCAGGGTGTGGAACGAAGTTTCCTGGACACACTAAGTGCATACGCCGAGCAGGCGGAATAATTGTAAGTCTTTGGCCTTCGCAAGAGGGAAGGCAATGCCCATTGGGGGCGTCAGGAGGCAAAAATGGCCCAAATCACAAAAGATGGTGTTATCGAATTCCTTGAGAAAATGAGCATCCTGGAGATGAACGATTTTGTCCAGGAGCTCCAAGACAAGTGGGGGGTAACGGCAGCCGCGCCTGTCGCGGCCGTGGCAGGAGCCCCGGCGGGTGTCACCGTCGAAGAGGAGGTCGAGCAGACGGAGTTCAACGTTGTCTTAACTTCGATAGGAGACAAGAAAATTGCGGTCATCAAAGAAGTTCGAGCCCTGACGAACCTCTCCTTGAAGGAGGCGAAGGCGTTGGTTGATGAGGCGCCCAAACCAGTAAAGGAAAAGATTTCTATGGAAGAAGCCGAACAGGTGAAGGCCAAGCTCGAAGAGGCCGGAGCGGGTGCAGAGATTAAATGACGTCTCTCTGCATTCCATCTTTTACGACATTTATATTTTGTTAGATTGAGGTGAGGGTGCATGGCAACAAAGACGAGGACCCATCACACGGGATTGCGCAAGAGGCATAACTTCGCCCGCATCCCAACCATAATCGACGTCCCCAACCTTATCGAAATCCAGCAGCGCTCCTATCAACGGTTCCTCCAACACGACAGGGCCCAAGGCGAAAGAACCCTGGGGGGGCTGGATGAGGTCTTCCGGAGCGTCTTTCCCATTAGCGATTTCAACGAGACCGCCTTCCTGGAGTATGTGGGCTACGAAATCGGCTTGTGGGAATGCGAATGCGGAGAGTACAAGGGCCTAGGCGGGCCGCGTATGAAGTGTGAGGTGTGCGGTAAACCTCTCATTTATAAGCCGAAATATGAGGTGGACGAATGCCGCCAGCGAGGGATGACCTACGGCGACCCGATGAAGATTATGGTGCGTCTCGTGGTCTACGAGAAGGAAGAGGATACGGGTGAGCTGCGTCTTCGGGACGTGAAAGAGCAAAAAGTCTACCTTGGCGAAATCCCCATTATAACCGAGAACGGGACGTTCATCATCAACGGGACTGAGCGGGTAATCGTAAGCCAAATGCACCGGTCGCCGGGGGTCTTCTTCGCCCACGACAAAGGCAAGAGTACCACCACCGGCAAAGTAGTGTACTCGGCCCGGGTCATTCCGTACCGTGGCAGTTGGCTAGACTTTGAGCTGGATGCCAAGAACCATATTTACGTCCGCATCGATCGGCGCAGGAAACTCCCGGCCACGACTCTGCTTCGAGCCATGGGCTACTCCACCGATGAGCTCATGGAGATATTCTATGAATTTGATGAGATTACTTACAAATCGATAAAAGATGAGTTCACCATCAAGGTCAGCGACCTTCTCGTAGGTGTAAAAGCTGGGCAGGATATAGTTGATAAAGATGGTGAGGTCATTGTTAAGGCAGGCCGCCGTATAACCCGTGTAGCTCTAAAGAAGCTTAGGGCCGCCCGCACAAGGGATATCCCCCTTCACGAAGAAGTGCTAATTGGCCAAACGATCGCTCGTGACGTCATCGATGAAGAGACGGGGGAGATTTTCTTGGAGGTCAACACAGAGGTAACTGGCGAGACTCTCGAGGTCGTCCGGGATCGGAAAATTCGCGCCTTTTCCATCCTCCACATCCACCCTGAGCGGGATGACCGCTCTTTGCGCGACTCCCTGGCGACTGATAAGACCTCCACCCAGGAGGAGGCTTTGTTAGAAATCTACAAGCGCCTCCGGCCGGGTGACCCTCCCACGCGTGATACAGCAAAGAACCTCTTCGACAACCTCTTTATGAACCCCAAGCGGTATGACCTCTCGAAGATTGGGCGCTTGAAGCTCAACTCGAAGCTGGGGCTAGATTTCCCCCTGGAGGAGCGGCAGCTGCGTCGTGAGGATGTAGTTGAGACGATTCGCTACCTCCTAGGCCTGCGAATGGGCCAGGGCGAGATTGATGACATCGACCACCTCGGAAACCGGCGTGTCCGGTCGGTGGGCGAGCTCATCGAGAACCAGTTCCGTATAGGCCTTGTCCGCATGGAGCGGGCTATTCGAGAGCGGATGAGCATCCAGGACCTCGAGGCCACCATGCCACACGACCTCATCAACTCCAAGCCCGTAACGGCGGCAATTAAGGAGTTCTTTGGCTCCAGCCAACTCTCTCAGTTTATGGACCAAACCAACCCGTTGAGCGAAATTACCCACAAGCGTCGCCTAAGCGCTCTTGGCCCAGGCGGGCTTACACGGGAGCGGGCCGGTTTCGAGGTGCGCGACGTCCACCCGACCCACTACGGGCGGATCTGCCCCATCGAGACCCCCGAGGGGCCGAACATCGGTCTCATCGCCAGCCTCTCGACCTACGCTCGAGTCAATGAGTTCGGGTTTATCGAGTCGCCCTACCGCCGTGTCGAGGGGGGCCGGGTCACTAACGAGGTGGCCTTCCTAACAGCTTTAGAAGAGGGTGACCACGTAATCGCTCAGGCGAACGCCGAGATCGACGAGCGAGGCCGCTTCAAGCGCGACTTGGTAAGCGCCCGCCGAAGCGGGGATTTCGTCTTTGTGCCGCGCGAACAGGTCAAATTCATGGACGTTTCACCGATGCAACTCGTGAGCGTCGCAGCAAGCCTGATCCCCTTCCTGGAAAACGACGACGCCAACCGTGCCCTTATGGGAAGCAACATGCAGCGCCAAGCCGTGCCTCTGCTCAAGACCGAGGCGCCCTTGGTGGGCACTGGCATGGAGTTCATTGCCGCCAGGGACTCCGGCGCACTGGTACTGGCTCGAAATCCAGGGAGGGTTCTCAGCGTTGACGCCACCCGCGTCGTCGTCCGGGTTGATGAGAAGGCCAGTGATGGAACAGACCCCCGGGTGGACATCTACAACCTGACCAAGTTCCAACGATCGAATCAGAACACGTGCGTTAACCAGAAGCCCGTGGTGGCGGAGGGCAAGAGGGTAGCTCGCGGCGACGTGCTGGCCGACGGATCTGCCACCGACCACGGCGAGCTAGCCCTGGGCCGTAACATCTTGGTGGCCTTCATGCCTTGGGCTGGGTACAACTTCGAGGATGCCATCGTCGTCTCCGAGAGGCTCGTCCGAGAGGACCTCTTCACCTCGATCCACATCGAGGAGTTTGATGTCGAGGCTCGGGATACAAAGCAGGGCAAGGAGGAGATTACCCGAGACATTCCTAACGTCAGCGAAGAGATGCTCCTGAATCTCGATGAAAGCGGCATCATACGGATCGGTGCACATGTGCGGGCGGGCGACGTTCTCGTGGGCAAGGTTACTCCCAAGGGCGAGACCATGCTTTCGCCCGAGGAGAAATTGCTGAAAGCCATCTTCGGAGAAAAGGCCGGTGATGTCCGAGACTCTTCCCTCACCGTTCCACCTGGGGTGGAGGGGTTCGTCGTCGACGTCAGGGTCTTCAGCCGCAAGGGCGTTGAGAAGGATCCCAGAACCACATTCATAGAAGAAGAGGAGATCGCCAAGGTTCGGAAGGACTTCTCCGACGAGATTCGCATCGTCAATGAAGAGCGGGATAAGCGTATCGGGGAGGTGCTGGTCGGCCGCAAGGCTGAGGTGAAGGTGCTCCATCCGACCACGGGTGAAACCATCGTTTCCAAGAACTCAAAGATTACCGAGGAGATGCTTGAGGCCATGGACACCGAATGGCTTCTCGACCACCCTCCAATGAAGGACGAGGCCATCAACGAGCAGATTGCCGAGATCATTGAGGGTCCCAGGGATCAGGTCCACCTGCTAGAGACGATGATGAACGAAAAAATTGTGAAGCTACAGCGGGGCGACGAATTGCCTCCTGGGGTAATCAAGCTCATCAAGGTCTATGTGGCGATGAAGCGCAAGCTCTCGGTTGGCGACAAAGTGGCTGGCCGACACGGCAACAAAGGCGTGATAAGCTACATCGTTCCCGATGAGGACATGCCTTACCTCCCTGACGGCACACCGATTGAGATACTCTTAAACCCTCTAGGGGTGCCCTCTCGGATGAACGTGGGCCAGATTCTTGAAACCCACCTAGGCTGGGCGGCCCGCTCGCTGGGGCTCCATTTCGCAACCCCCGTCTTCGATGGGTCGAGAGAGGCTGACATCCGGGAGTTGCTGAACAAGGCTGAACTTCCCGAAAGCGGTCGAACGGTGCTCTACGACGGGCGCACCGGAGATGCTTTCGACCAACAGGTCGTCGTGGGCTACATCTACATGATGAAGCTCCACCACTTAGTGGACGACAAGATTCATGCCCGCTCCACGGGGCCGTACTCCCTTGTGACCCAGCAACCCCTGGGCGGCAAAGCGCAGTTCGGCGGCCAGAGGTTGGGGGAGATGGAGGTTTGGGCCCTCGAGGCGTACGGGGCGGCCAAGACTCTCCAGGAAATGATTACGGTGAAGTCCGACGACGTTGTCGGTCGAACCCGAATGTATGAGTCCATCGTAAAAGGTGAATGTTCGCTGGAAGCCAGCTTGCCGGAGTCATTCAACGTCCTCGTTAAGGAGCTCCAGAGCCTTGCTCTCGATGTAGAGCTTATAGTTATAGGGAGCCCCCCAGACGATGGAGACGGGGCCTCTGGAGATGGGTCCCCGTAACGCCTTCCATATAAGGAGGGCAAGACCAGTCTTCCTTAAATCAGGCCAAAGGAGGAAGCACCTTGGATAGTGTCATCAGTCTCTTCGAAAAACCGAGAGATCCCATTGTGTTCGATGCCATCAGGATTAAGATTGCCTCGCCAGAGAAAATAAGGTCATGGTCAAGTGGAGAGGTTAAGAAGCCTGAGACGATAAACTACCGGACCTTCAAGCCCGAGCGTGACGGGCTCTTCTGCGCCAAGATTTTCGGCCCTGTAAAGGATTGGGAGTGTAACTGCGGCAAGTACAAACGGATGAAGCATCGGGGCGTGGTTTGTGAGAAGTGTGGCGTAGAGGTCATCCAGTCCAAGGTGCGCCGCGAACGATTGGGCCATATTGAACTGGCGTGCCCGGTGAGCCACGTCTGGTTTTTTAAGGGGTTGCCGAGCCGCATTGGCAACCTCCTGGATATGAGCCTGCGTGAGTTAGAGCGGATTCTTTACTTTGAAAACTACGTTGTAATCGACCCCGGGGACACGCCCCTGAAGGAAAATGAGCTCCTGACGGAGGAACGCTACCGGGAGCTGAGGGGCGAGTATGGTGAAACATTCACCGCTGGCATGGGTGCCGAGGCTATCCAGTCTTTGTTAAAGGGTATCGACCTGGATAAGCTTGCGGGCGAGCTAAAAGTCGAGACGGTGGAGTCCACCTCTGTCCAGAAGAAAAAAAAGGCGACCAAGCGCCTAAAGGTCGTAGAGGCGTTCCGTAAGAGCGGCAATAGGCCGGAATGGATGATACTAGAGGTCTTGCCCGTCATCCCGCCGGACATCCGACCCCTCGTTCCTCTCGATGGCGGCCGCTTTGCCACGAGCGACCTCAACGACCTCTACCGCCGAGTCATTAACCGCAATAACCGACTCATACGGCTCCAAGAGCTCAAAGCGCCGGAGATCATCATCCGCAACGAGAAGCGGATGCTCCAAGAGGCGGTCGATGCCTTGTTTGATAACGGGCGGCGCGGCCGGGTCATCAGGGGCCCGAACAAGCGGCCTCTCAAAAGCCTCTCGGATATGCTCAAGGGCAAGCAGGGCCGGTTCCGACAAAATCTGCTGGGCAAGCGGGTTGATTACTCCGGCCGTAGCGTCATTGTAGTGGGCCCGGAGTTCAAGTTCCACCAGTGCGGCCTGCCGAAGAAGATGGCCCTCGAGCTTTTCAAGCCTTTCATCTACCACAAGCTGGAACAACAGGGGATCGTCACGACGATCAAGAGCGCAAAAAAGATGGTCGAGCGCGAGGCCCCAGAGGTCTGGGATGTGCTTGACGAGGTTATCAAGGACCACCCGGTGCTCCTCAACCGCGCCCCGACGCTCCACCGGCTCGGCATCCAAGCCTTTGAGCCCGTCTTGGTGGAGGGCAAGGCCATTCGTATACACCCTCTTGTATGCGGAGCCTTTAACGCCGACTTTGACGGCGACCAGATGGCTGTCCACGTACCTCTTTCCATCGAAGCGCAGGTCGAGGCCCGCGTCTTGATACTTTCGTCCAATAACATTCTCTCGCCGGCCAATGGAAAACCGTTGGCCGTGCCGAGCCAGGATATGATTCTGGGCTGCTATTACCTGACCAAGCAACGTGGAAACTCGAAGGGAGAGGACCGAGTCTTCAGCAACATGGAGGAGGTCCTCGTGGCTCACGACCACGACGAGTTGGCCCTCCAGGCTCGAGTACGTGTCCGAATCGACGGCGACCTAGTCACTACTACAGTCGGGCGTGTCATCTTCTATCAGATAGTGCCCGACCCCATCCCATTCTCCTTCGTCAATCGGCCAATGGGCAAACGGGAGCTAACCGACTTGGTGAACCAAAGCTACCTCAAAGCGGGTAAGGATAAGACGGTAACGTTCATCGATGAGCTCAAGAGCATCGGATTCCGATACGCGACCTCCTCGGGAATCTCCATCTCTATAGACGACATGATTATCCCGGAGAACAAGGGAGAGTTGGTCGAGCGGGCCCGCCACGAGGTCGTCGCGGTGGAGAAGCAATATCGCGATGGGCTAATCACCAATGGTGAGCGTTACAACAAGGTTATCGACATCTGGGCCAATGTCACTGAGCAGGTTGCCGATGAGATGTTCAAAGTCCTGGAGATGCAGGATGAGCAGATTATGGAGGGAACGGCCCCGACCACTTCGGATGGCCGGGTCGAATTCAACCCGCTCTACATCATGGCCGATTCGGGCTCTCGCGGCTCCCTGGCCCAGATTCGCCAGTTGGCAGGCATGCGGGGACTGATGGCCAAGCCCTCGGGCGAGATTATCGAAACCCCAATCACTGCCAACTTCCGCGAAGGGCTCACCGTCCTCCAGTACTTCATCTCCACACACGGCGCACGAAAGGGCTTGGCCGACACGGCTCTCAAGACGGCCAACTCCGGCTACCTCACCCGCCGCCTTGTTGACGTGGCACAGGACATCATCGTCCTCAAGCGCGATTGCGGCACCCTTAACGGCATCGTTCTGAGCGCACTAGTCGAAGGCGGCGAGATAATCATGCCTTTAGATGTACGAATCCTTGGGCGCATCGCTATTGAGGACATCCTGGATCCCTTCACCCACGAAGTCCTGGTGAAAGCCAACGATGATGTCGACGAAGAAGGGTGCGAACGTATCATAAACGCCGGCCTCGAGAATGTGCGCATCCGCTCGGTCCTTACGTGCGAGGCCGAGGAGGGAGTTTGCGCCATGTGCTACGGTCGGAACCTGGCAACGGGCTTCCAGGTCGAGATCGGCGAGGCGGTCGGCGTGATCGCCGCTCAGTCCATCGGAGAGCCAGGCACCCAGCTCACAATGCGTACCTTCCACGTAGGAGGAACGGCCAGCCGCGTGGTGGAGCAGACGACCTTGGAGGCTAAACGACCGGGGATTATCAAGTACCAGAACCTCCGGACCGTGACCAACATTGCGAATGAGATCATCGTAATGAACCGCAACGGCTACGTTGCAATCGTCGACGAACAAGACCGCGAGCGGGAGCGCTACCCCTTGGTATACGGGGGCCAGCTCAAGGTCAAAGACGGCCAAAAAGTCTCCGAGGGCGAACGCCTCGCCGAGTGGGACCCCTTCACAATGTCCATCCTAACCGATGTCTCCGGCACCATCGCCTTTCGTGACATCATCGACGGCGTGACGGTAAAAGAAGATCTCGATGAGGTTACCGGCCTGTCCCGGAAGGTCATCATGGAGAGCGCAGAAGAAAAACGCCAGTCGCGGATCTCCATAAAAGACTCCAAGAACAAGACCGTGGGCCGGTACATTCTTCCCGCCGGGGCTCACTTGGCCGTGGCCGACGGGGATCCAGTATCGGCGGGCGCTGTGCTGGCGAAGATTCCTCGCGAGACGACGAAGACCAAGGACATCACGGGCGGTCTGCCCCGCGTAGCGGAGCTCTTCGAAGCACGCAAGCCCAAGGAGCATGCGATCATCAGTGAAATCGATGGGGTGGTCGAGTTCGGCCCCATTACGAAGGGAATGCGCAAGGTGATCGTCACCAACGAACAGGGGGAGGAACGCGAATACCTCATCCCGCGGGGCAAGCACGTCAACGTCCACGAAGGCGACAGCATCAAGGCCGGGGAGCCCTTGATGGACGGGGCGGCCAACCCCCACGATATTCTCGACGTTATGGGCGAAAAGGAACTACAGAAGTACCTGGTCAATGAGGTCCAGCAAGTATACCGCCTCCAGGGCGTCAACGTACACGACAAGCATGTAGAGGTTATCGTTCGCCAGATGCTCAAGCGGGTTGAGATTGAAGACCCCGGCGATACCGACCTCCTCATGGACGAGCAGGTATCTAAGTCGAAATTCCACCGGGTCAATTCTAAGGTGCAGGCCGAAGGGGGGCGCCCCGCTTCGGCCCGGCCCATCTTGATGGGCATCACGAAGTCGAGCCTCTCGACCGACAGCTTTATCTCGGCTGCCTCCTTCCAGGAGACGACCCGAGTGATGACCCAAGCGGCCGTAAGCGGCGCCGTGGATCACCTGCGTGGCCTTAAGGAGAACGTGATTATGGGCCGCCTCATTCCAGCGGGAACCGGGGCGCGGGAATACACAGACCTGGAGGTCGAGCCGGAGGAGCCGGTTGTGGTCGCTCCACCAGAGGAGCCAGAGGTGGTCGAAGAGCTTGCCGAGGAAGCGGAAGAGATATTGGCAGAAGAGCTTATGGAGGGTGTGGGCAACTAATCATTGTGGGAAAAAGGGCTTGACACGCTCGCAACCGGTTGATAGATTTGGAAAGTTTTGACTCGTCTTCGGGCTGAATTCCGTCGGCGTCCAATTGAGGCTTTAAATTAAAGGCTTTAGTTCTACTTGGGGACGGTGAGGATTGTATGCCAACTATAAGCCAGTTGGTCCGTAAAGGTCGGCGTAAAGCCCGCCGCAAGACAAACACTCCTGCGTTGCAGCGGTGCCCGCAACGGCGGGCCGTCTGTACCCGTGTCTACACCTCGACCCCCAAGAAGCCCAATTCCGCTCTTCGCAAGGTTGCTCGTGTGAGGTTGACCAACGGGATGGAGGTAACCACCTACATCCCTGGGGTGGGACACAACCTACAAGAGCACGCCATTGTCCTTATACGGGGCGGTCGTGTGAAGGATTTGCCGGGGGTGCGATATCACGTCATCCGCGGCTCGCTCGACACGATGGGTGTAGAGGGGCGCCGCCAGGGGCGGTCCAAATACGGGACGAAGAAACCGAAAAATTAAGCCGCCATTCCCAAGGTGGCTGTGGAGCGTAAGTTATGCCGCGTCGACGCGGGGTGCCAAAACGGCCCGTTTTGCCCGATCCTATCTACCGTGACACCCTTGTGACGGAGTTCATCAACAGCCTTATGCGGAAGGGTAAAAAGAGCCTCGCCGAGCGGATCCTTTACGGCTCGTTTGAACTTATCCGGGGCCGCACGGGCGAAGACCCGTTGCCCGTCTTCAAGCGGGCGGTAGAAAACATCAAGCCCTCCCTAGAGGTCAAGAGCCGACGGGTGGGAGGCTCCACTTACCAAATACCGGTGGAGGTGCGGCCTTCGCGCCGAATGACCCTCGCGATCCGGTGGATAATTCTGCACGCCCGTGAACGCGGCGAGAGAACTATGCAGGACCGATTGGCGGCCGAGCTCCTCGACGCCTCCAATCGGACAGGCTTGAGTTGGAAGAAGCGCGAGGATACCCACAAAATGGCCGAGGCCAACAAGGCCTTTGCCCATTACCGCTGGTGAGATGCGCCAACGCCTAAGGAAGCGTGACGAAAAATGGCACCACGGCAATACCCATTGGGACGAACGCGCAATATCGGGATTATCGCCCATATCGACGCTGGGAAAACCACCACGTCTGAGCGAATCCTTTACTATACCGGTGTGTCCCACAAAATGGGCGAGGTCCACGACGGCTCAACCGTCATGGATTGGATGGAGCAAGAGCAGGAGCGTGGTATCACCATTGCCGCTGCCGCCACCACCTGTTTCTGGCGGGACCACCAGATCAACATCATTGACACCCCTGGCCACGTAGACTTCACAGCAGAGGTAGAGCGCAGCCTCCGCATCCTCGATGGGGCGATTGGCATCTTCTGCGCCGTCGGCGGGGTGGAGCCCCAAAGCGAGACGGTTTGGCGCCAGGCGACCAAGTACCACGTGCCGCTCATCACCTTCGTCAACAAGCTAGACCGAGTGGGGGCCGATCTCTTCAGGTGCATTGAGCAGATGCGTGATCGCCTCGACGCAAACCCGGTTCTCTTGCAGCTGCCCCTCGGCAGCGAGGAGAGCTTCCAGGGCATCATTGATTTAGTCCGCATGGAAGCATTGCTCTGGGACGACGAGACCCTCGGGGCGACCTTTCACACCGAGCCGATCCCGAAGGAAGCCATCGCCGAGGCCGAAGCGTGGCGCGAGCGGCTTGTGGAGCAGGTGGCCGACCTCGACGAAACGCTCATGGAACAGTACCTTGAAACCGGGACTCTAGGGGCGGAAGCCATTGAGGCGGCTGTGCGCCAAGCCACCCTGGAGCTTAAAACCCATCCGGTTATTTGCGGAGCAGCCTTCAAAAACAAGGGTATCCAGCCGCTCTTGGATGCCGTGGTGCGCTACCTCCCCTCACCCCTTGATGTGCCCCCCGTCCAAGGCATCAATCCAGAGACGGGTGCAGAGGAAAGCCGCTCGGCTGAGGACGATGCCCCCTTCAGCGGTCTTGTATTCAAAATCATGACCGACCCCTACGTGGGTCAGCTTTCTTTCATACGGGTCTATTCGGGCGAGCTGGGTGTCGGCCAGAGCGTCTACAACCCAACCCGGGCTCGGAGTGAGCGCGTCGGAAGGCTGTTGCGGATGCACGCAAACCGGAGAGAGGAAATTGAGGTGGTGCGTGCAGGGGATATAGCTGCGGCCATTGGGCTCAAGAACACCACCACGGGCGAGACCCTCTGTGAGAAGAAACACCCTATCGCACTAGAGGCTATGGATTTCCCCGAGCCTGTAGTGCAGCTCGCCATAGAGCCTAAGACCAAGGCGGACCACGACCGGCTCGCTTCGAGTCTCGCCAAGCTGACCAGAGAGGACCCAACCTTCATCTCGCGGGTCGATGACGAAACTAACCAGGTCATTATAGCGGGTATGGGAGAACTCCACCTGGAAATTCTCGTGGAACGGCTGCTGCGCGAATTCAACGTCTCGGCCAGTGTATCTCGGCCCCAGGTCGCATATCGTGAGACCATCTCAAAAGCGGCCCGTGGCGAGGGCCGATACGTCCGTCAGACAGGAGGGCGGGGCCAATACGGTCACGTACTAATCGAGC
Source organism: Nitrospinota bacterium (assembly GCA_022562795.1). Taxonomy (GTDB): domain Bacteria; phylum JADFOP01; class JADFOP01; order JADFOP01; family JADFOP01; genus JADFOP01. The sequence goes on along the minus strand of JADFOP010000001.1, from coordinate 95,556 downwards.
TGGAGCCGCTAGGCCGGGGCGAGGGATTCATTTTCGAAGACGCCACGGTAGGTGGAGCTATCCCGCGGGAATATGTCCGTGCCGTCAAGACGGGTATCAAGGAAGCCACGGAGTCCGGTGTGATCGCAGGTTTCCCAGTAACCGACGTACTGGTCCGCGTGGTTGACGGTTCCTACCACGAGGTGGATTCCTCAGAGCTGGCCTTCAAGATCGCCGCCTCTGCGGCGTTTAAGGATGGTGCTAACCGGGCTGGCGCCATCCTTCTCGAGCCCATCATGGACGTGGAGGTCGTTGTCCCCGAGGAATTCTTGGGCGAAGTCCTGGGAGATCTCAGCGCCCGCCGTGGCAAGATTACGGGCACGGACAGTAGGGCGGGTGCCAAGGTTGTGAAGGCCAAGGTCCCCCTGGCGGAGATGTTTGGCTACGCCACGGTGTTGCGCTCAGCCTCCCAAGGCAGGGCGACTCACACCATGCAGTTTGCTTTATACGATGAAGTCCCCGATCCCATTTCCGAGTTGGTCGGGTTAGATACAAAGAGGACAGTTGCGTGATAGTCCGTGTTTTCTGGGGGGGAAGGGCCCCACGCTCAGAACACGTTAGCGGTCGTCGCTGAGGAGGTCGTCGAATGGCGAAGGAGAAGTTTGTAAGGACGAAGCCCCACGTGAACGTGGGGACCATTGGGCACGTCGACCACGGCAAGACGACGTTGACGGCGGCCATTACGCTGTTGCTTGAGAAGAAGGGTCTGGCCTCCTACGTTTCGTTCGACGAGATTGATAAGGCTCCCGAGGAGCGCGAGCGTGGCATCACGATTGCGACGGCCCACGTGGAGTATGAGACCGAGACTCGCCACTACGCCCATGTGGATTGTCCTGGTCACGCCGACTACGTAAAGAACATGATTACGGGGGCGGCTCAGATGGATGGTGCGGTCGTCGTGGTGAGCGCCTCTGACGGGCCGATGCCTCAGACACGCGAGCACATTCTTTTGGCCCGCCAGGTTGGGGTGCCGTCGTTGGTGGTCTACCTGAACAAGGTCGACCAGGTTGACGACCCGGAGTTGGTGGAGTTGGTGGAGCTCGAGATCCGCGAGCTGTTGAGCCAGTATGATTTTCCTGGCGACGATATACCGGTGATCCCGGGCAGCGCGCTGAAGGCTCTTGAGAGCGGAGACCCGGAGGACCCGGACTGTGCGAGCATCTTTGAGCTGCTCGATGCGATCGACACCTACATTCCCGTTCCGGAGCGGGACGTGGACAAGCCGTTTTTGATGCCCGTCGAGGATGTCTTCTCTATCTCCGGGCGCGGGACGGTTGCGACGGGTCGTGTGGACCGCGGCGTGGTGACCGTCGGCGATGAGGTGGAGATCGTTGGTCTCAAAGAGACGGTCAAGACCGTGGCCACGGGTGTCGAGATGTTCCGCAAGCTTCTCGACCGCGGCGAGGCGGGAGACAACATCGGTGTATTGCTGCGCGGGCTTAAGCGCGAGGATGTGGAGCGCGGCCAGGTCGTGAGCGCTCCCGGCTCGATCAAACCCCACACGCATTTCTCCGGCGAGATCTACGTCTTGACGAAGGAGGAGGGGGGGCGTCACACGCCTTTCTTCAGCGGGTACCGCCCGCAGTTTTACTTTCGAACGACCGACGTAACGGGCATTGTTAAGTTGCCCGAGGGTGTCGAGATGGTGATGCCGGGCGACAACGTCTCTGTGGTGGGTGAGCTGATAACGCCCATCGCCATGGAGGAGGGCCTGAGGTTCGCCATCCGAGAGGGCGGCCGGACCGTCGGCGCCGGCGTCATATCCAAAATCCTAGAGTAAAAAACCGGGACGGGGGAGGGAGGACGAAAAGTCGTGAACCAGAAAATCCGCATACGGCTGAAGGCCTACGACCACCGGGTTCTGGATCAGTCTGTGGGGGAGATAGTTGATACGGCTAAGCGGACCGGGGCGAAAGTCGTAGGGCCAATCCCGTTGCCCACGGTGAAGAACCGATTTACCGTGCTGCGCTCACCCCACGTGGACAAGAAGAGCCGTGAGCAGTTCGAGGTGCGGACCTACAAGCGGATGCTCGACATCCTCAACCCCACACCCCAAACGATTGACGCCCTGATGCAGCTCGACCTATCCGCAGGAGTCGATATCGAGATTCGGCTATAAGGAAAAAGGCTGTGAGCGAAGAGAAGGGTCAAGAGGCCCCCGAGGCCGAAGCTGAAACCGAGGCGAAGGCCGATGCCGAAGCTGAAACCGAAGTGAAGGCCGATGCCGAAGCTGAAACCGAAGTGAAGGCCGATGCCGAAGAGGAGGTGGAAGTCCCCGAAGACGAGCCGCCCCCCGCTGAGCCGGAGGATGCTTTCGTGGCCGCCCCGGGAATTCTGGGCAGGAAGGTGGGGATGACCCAGATTTTTTCCGCCGACGGCAACCGGTTGCCGGTGACCATTATTGAGGCCGGCCCTTGCGTGGTGGTCCAGGTAAAGACCCGCGAGCGGGACGGCTACGACGCCCTCCAGTTGGGCTTTGGGGACGTTCGACCAAAGCTGGTTTCCATGCCCAGAAAGGGCCACTTCACCGCTCACGGCGTCGAGCCCACCCGCCTGCTTCGCGAGATACGTCTGGAGGAGCCTCTGCCGGATGCCGCCCCGGGTGGCATCGTAACCTGTGAGGCTTTTGATGCTGACGAACTGGTTGATGTCATCGGTATTTCCAAGGGTAAAGGCTTCTCCGGGGTGATGAAACGGCACGGATTCAAAGGGGCAAAGGCCACCCACGGGACCCATGAGCACTTTCGCCACGGAGGCTCAATCGGTGCGGCTTCCGATCCATCGCGGGTCTTCAAAGGCACTAAGATGCCGGGCCAGATGGGCAACTCCCGCGTGACTGTCCAGAATCTTAAGGTGGTGCGGGTCGTCCCGGAGAAAAACCTACTGATGGTCCGTGGGGCCGTGCCCGGTCCCAATGGTGGTTACGTTATGGTCCGCAAGAGCCTCAAGGCGACCCGGCGGGCCAAGGCCAAAGTTTAAGAGGCTGGGACAAGGGGTTCACTGTGGAGTTGGAGCTTAGAAACGTGGACAACGAGGTGGTGGGGCGCCGAGCCGTAATGGAGGAGGTTTTTGGAGCTCCCGTCAAGGAGCATCTTCTCCACGAGGTCGTCGTGGCTCAGCTGGCCGCCCGTCGCCGGGGGACCGCATCGGCGAAGAGCCGTGGCGAGGTTTCAGGCACCTCGGCTAAGCCTTGGCGTCAGAAAGGCTTAGGCCGGGCCAGGGTGGGAACCCGTCGAACGCCCCTCTGGCGGGGCGGTGGGGTCATCTTTCCACCCAAACCCCGTTCGTTCAGCCAGCGCGTGCCAAAGAAGGTTCGCCGGGCGGCCCTGCGCGGAGCCCTGAGCCTCCGCCTCAGCGAGGGCGCTATTGTCGTGGTTGATGCCATCGAGATGGAGGAGCCTAAGACGAAAGCCTTTGCCGCTGTCCTTGAGAAACTGGGCATCGAGGGGTCCGTTTTGGTGGTCCTGGCCGAGGCAAACCTCATTTTAGAGCGCTCGGCCCGCAACCTTCCAAATGTCTCGGCCGTGCGGGTGGAGGGACTGAATGTCTACGACATCTTGAGGCACGAGCGGCTCCTGCTTGTGGGCGAGGACGCCGTGGCCAGGGTTGAGGAGCGCTTAAGCCTTGGATAAGCTATACCGCATCATTCGCAACCCGATTTTGACGGAGAAGACGACCAACCAGAAGGAGACCCTCAACAAGGTGGCCTTCAAAGTTGCACCGGGGGCGACCAAGCGGCAGATTAAAGAGGCCGTGCAGAATATCTTCAACGTCACGGTGCTCGATGTTCACACGAGCAACATGCAGGGCAAAAAACGACGGATGAGGATGAAGGTGGGCAAGCGGCCCGATTGGAAAAAGGCGGTGGTGAGCCTGAAATCCGGCGATAAGATTGAGTTCTTCGAAGGCGTCTAGGGGTGAAGCATGGGGATTAAGCATTTCAAGCCAACGAGCCCCGGCCGGCGATTTATGTCGGTCCTGACGACGGATGACCTAACTCGGAAAAAGCCGGAAAAACGCCTCACCAAGGGGTTGCGCAAGCGGGGCGGGCGCAACAACGCTGGACGCATTACGTCCCGCCACCGCGGTGGCGGGCACAAGCGCGTGTACCGGATGATCGACTTCAAGCGGGACAAGACGGATGTGCCCGCGCGGGTAGCCGCGTTGGAATACGACCCCAACCGGTCTGCCCGAATCGCCCTGCTTCATTACGCAGACGGGGAGAAGCGCTACATCATCGCCCCGTTGAACCTAAAAGTGGGCGACGAGGTGCTCAGCGGGCCGTCGGCCGACATCAAGCCGGGCAATGCTATGCCGCTGCGCTTCATCCCCTTGGGGACCATCGTGCACAACGTCGAGTTGACCAAAGGCCGAGGCGGCCAGCTCATACGGGGTGCCGGCACGGGCGCTCAGCTCATGGCCAAAGAGGGGAACTACGCCCAGCTTAGGCTAAGCTCCGGTGAGGTCCGGATGATCCACCTAGACTGCAGGGCGACTGTCGGCCAAGTGGGGAACCCCGATCACGAGAACATTTCCCTTGGAAAAGCCGGCCGATCACGATGGTTGGGCCGGCGCCCTCGTGTGCGAGGCGTGGCCATGAACCCTGTGGACCACCCCCACGGCGGAGGCGAGGGCAAGAGTTCCGGCGGACGTCACCCCTCCACACCGTGGGGCAAGCCTACCAAGGGCTACAAGACCAGGCGTCAGAAGCCCAGTGATCGGTACATCATCCGACGCCGCCGGGCCAGATAGAGGAGCGGTGTGTAATGCCTCGATCCGTTAAAAAAGGGCCCTTCGTCGATGAGCGCCTTCTGAAGCGCCTCCAGCGTATGAACGCTACGGGGGAGAAAAAAATCATTAGAACCTGGTCGCGTCGGAGTACCATAGTGCCGGACTTTGTCGGCCACACGATCGCCGTCCATAACGGCAATAAATTCATACCGGTCTACGTGACGGAGAACATGGTGGGGCACAAACTGGGCGAATTCAGCCCAACCCGCACCTTTCGCGGCCACTCCGGCCATACCAGGCGGACCGTATCGCTCAAGTAGCGGCTGGGATAATCTATGGAAGCAAAGGCTTCGCTCAATTACGTACGGTCCTCACCGCAAAAGACCCGTCAGGTCATCGACCTGATTCGGGGCAAGACCGTAAACGAGGCATTGATCATTCTGGGCCACGCACCCAAGAAGCCGGCCCGGTTTCTGGAGAAGCTCATCAAGAGCGCGGTGGCCAATGCCCGGCATCGCGACGACGACGTGGATGTGGACAACCTGCGGATTACAGAGGCCTTCGTCAACGGGGGGCCGATCGCGAAGCGCTGGCGCCCTCGGGCACGCGGCCGGACAACCCGTATCCGCAAACGAACCTCCCACATCACGGTGGTGCTCCGCCCTGAGGAGTAAGAGGAGGCGAACGTGGGTCAAAAGGTTCATCCCATCGGGTTTCGGTTGGGGATTACGAAGACGTGGTCGTCCAACTGGTTCGCCAAGAAGAACTACGCTGAGCTCCTCCACGAGGACATCAAAATAAGGAATTTCATTAAGGAGGAGCTCTCCCACGGGGGGATCTCCCGCGTAGAAATTGAGAGGACGAGCGACAAGATCCGAGTCAACATCTACACGGCTCGGCCGGGGATCATTATTGGCAAGAGGGGCGCCGAGGTTGATCGGCTTAAGAAGGACATTGCGAAGCTGACCGATAGCCAGATAACCATTAACATTCAGGAGATTCGGAAAGCTGAGGTCGATGCTCAGCTTGTGGCGGAGAATGTCGCAATGCAGCTGGTGCGGCGGGTGGCCTTCCGCCGGGCGATGAAGCGGGCCGTGACCCAGGCAATGCGCCTTGGGGCGAAGGGCATTCGCATCGCCTGCGCAGGGCGGCTCGGCGGCACTGAAATGGCCAGGCGCGAGTGGTACCGGGAGGGCCGTGTCCCTCTGCACACTCTCGGGGCCGACATCGACTACGGGTTCGCCGAGGCCAAGACCTTATATGGGGCAATCGGCGTAAAGGTCTGGATATTTAAGGGAGAAGCACTTCCGCTCAAGTCATCGCAGCGAGTGGAGTAAGGAGCGAGCGCCGTGCTGAGCCCAAGGAAGGTTAAGTACCGCAAACGCCAAAAGGGTCGCCTCAGGGGCCGGGCAAAGGGCGGAACGGAACTGAACTTCGGCTCGTATGGCATGAAGGCTGTGAGCCCTGGTTGGGTGACCAACCGTCAGATTGAGGCGGCTCGAGTGGCGATGACGCGCCACGTAAAGAGGGGCGGGAAAATCTGGCTGCGGATTTTCCCTGATAAGCCCGTCACCAAGAAGCCCGCCGAGACCCGTATGGGTAAAGGCAAGGGCTCACCGGAGACGTGGGTCGCAGTGGTAAAGCCGGGCCGGATCCTCTACGAGATGGAGGGGGTTCCTGAGCCGGTAGCCAGAGAGGCCATGCGTCTGGCGGGCCACAAGTTGCCGGTCAAGACGCAGTTCGTCACTTTACGTTAGAGCGGAAGTTCGTATGAAAGCTTCGGAGCTTCGAGAGCGGACAGACGAGGAGCTGAAGACCAACCTTCGCGAACTGGAGGAAGAGGTTTTCAACCTACGGCTACAGATGGTGACTGGTCAGCTGGAGAATAAAATGCTGGCGAAGGGGGCTCGCCGCACCATCGCCCGGATCCAGACGCTCCTCCGCGAGCGTGAGCTTGCGGACGGGCAATAAGGACATGACCTTGCAGCCAAAACGCAAAAGACTGATCGGTCGGGTTGTAAGCGACCAGATGGACAAAACGGTCGTAGTTTCCGTGGAGCGGAGGTTCCGCCATCCCGTCTATGAGAGGGTGATCCGGCGCTCCAAGAAGTACCTGGCCCACGATGAGGTCAATTCCTGTCGTCCGGGCGACCGTGTGCGCATCCAGGAGACGCGGCCGCTATCGAAGCGAAAGCGCTGGAGGGTTGTGGAAATTCTAGGTAAGAGAGAGACTGCCCCCGTCGCTGAAGCACCCCCCGAAGAGGATACCGTTGAATGAGGAGCTGGATCTGTGATTCAGCAAGAGTCGGTTGTAGACATTGCGGACAACTCCGGGGCCAGACGAGCCTTGTGCATTCGAGTTCTTGGAGGCACCCGGAAGCGGTATGCGCGGGTGGGTGACGTCATCGTAGTGACCGTGAAGGAAGCCGTACCAAATAGCGCCGTCTCCAAGGGAGAGGTGAAAAGGGCAGTGATCGTGAGGACCGCCAAGGAGGTGGGCCGGCCCGACGGCTCGTACATCAGGTTCGATGACAATGCCGCCGTGCTTATCAATGATGTTGGCGAGCCCCTAGGCACCCGCATATTTGGCCCCATAGCTAGAGAGCTGCGAGCCAAAAAGTTCATGAAGATAATCTCTCTGGCCCCAGAGGTGCTATGAGATGGCGTGGATGGTTAAGAAGGACGACCTCGTTGAGGTTCTGACGGGCAAAGAGAAAGGCAAGCGCGGCAAGGTGCTAAGGCTTGTGAAGGGCAAGAACCGGGTTATGGTCGAGAAACTCATGATGGTCAAGCGCCACACGAAGCCCGGCCAGCACTCCCAGCAAGGGGGTATTCTGGAAATAGAGGGGACCATCAATAGCTCTAACGTAGGGGTGATCTGTTCCAGCTGCGACCGACCCGTGCGTATGAAAACCAAGACCCTCGAGGGGGGTAGGCGAGTACGTGCGTGCGCCCGATGCGGCGAGGCACTTGAATAGGGGATCGGCAGCAATGGCCCGACTTAAAGAGCGCTATCAAAATGAGGTCGTCCCCGAACTTGTTCGTCGGTTCGGGTACCGAAATCTCATGCAAGTGCCGAAAGTGGACAAGGTCGTTGTCAATGTGGGAGTGGGCGAGGCCATCCAAGATGTCAAGCTCCTCGATACCGTCGTGGAGGAGCTGGCGGCCATCACCGGTCAGCAACCAGTCCTCACCCGGGCCAAGAAGTCCATCGCCAATTTCAAACTCCGTACGGGGATGCCTATAGGGTGTAAAGTGACCCTCCGGCAGGTGCGGATGTATGAGTTTTTGGACCGACTGATCAACGCCTCCCTCCCCCGTGTGCGGGACTTCCGAGGCGTCAACACCCGCGGGTTCGATGGCCGGGGTAATTACTGCCTGGGAATCAAGGAGCAGATTATCTTCCCCGAGATCGAGTACGACAAAATTGCCCAGTTTCACGGGCTGGGCATCACAATCGTGACCACTGCGGAAACCGACGAGGAGGGCGAGGCCCTGCTGGCACTCATGGGGATGCCGTTCCGCACCTGAGCTCTCCGCAGGAGAAAATGGTGGCAAAGAAATCGCTAATTGCCAAGGCCAGGCGGGAACCCAAGTTCAAGGTCCGCCGCTACAACCGATGTCCCCTGTGCGGGAGGGCGAGGGCTTTTCTTAGGAAATTCCAGATGTGTCGCATATGCTTTCGAATGAGGGCCCTTCGGGGCGAGATCCCTGGCGTGATCAAGGCGAGCTGGTAAGGCGACTTATCTAGAGAGGACTGCCGGCGAATGGTTATGACCGACCCCATTGCGGATATGCTCACTCGAATCCGAAACGCCATTATGGCCAAGCACACCTATGTGGCCATCCCTAAGAGTAAGCTCAAGATGCGCGTCGCCGAAATTCTAAAGGATGAGGGCTACATCAAGGATTTCAAGGCCATCCAGGGGGACAAGCACGATATGTTGCACATAGAGTTCAAGTACATCGACGAGGGTGGGGGGCAAAACGTCATCCGCGGCATCAAGCGCATCAGCAAACCCGGCAGGCGCAGATACGTCAAGGCCGATGAGGTACCCCGGGTCCTAAACGGCTTGGGAACTGCTATCCTCACCACCTCCCGCGGCCTCATGGCCGACCGCGAGTGTCGCCGCCAGCGGATCGGTGGCGAGGTGATGTGCGAGATCTGGTAAGGGAAGGAGCCCGGAATGTCCCGCGTAGGATTGCGGCCCATCGAGATTCCCGAAGGGGTAGAGGTTTCCCTTGAGCCTGGGAGCGTCACCGTGAAAGGTCCCAAGGGCACTCTCAACCAAGCCATTCACCGCGATATTCGTATTGCCCGCGATGACAGTGTCCTTAGGGTCGAGCGGCCCTCCGACGAGCGGACCCACCGAGCCCTCCACGGCCTGACCCGCAGCCTGGTGGCGAACATGGTCGAAGGCGTGACGAAGGGCTTTGAGAAGCGGCTTGAGATTCATGGCATGGGCTACCGGGCGATGCTCGAGGAGACGACCCTTACCCTGCATCTGGGCTATTCCCATCCGATTGTTTATGAGGCCCCAGATACCATCGAGTTTGAGCTCTCGGGGCGTGATATCATTATCGTCCGGGGCATCGACAAGCAAATGGTGGGTCAGGTGGCGGCGGAGATTCGGGCCTTCCGGAAGCCGGAACCATACAAGGGCAAGGGGATCCGGTACGTGGGCGAGATCCTCCGGCGGAAGGTGGGCAAGACCGCCGTCTAGGGAGATGAGGTAGACGCCGTGGCGTATGATCGTGCGAAAGCCAAACGCGAGGCCAGACTCGCCCGCGCCAAAAGGGTCGGCAAGAAGGTGCGCGGCACTTCGGAACGCCCACGGCTGACCGTATTTCGTAGCGCAAAGAACATTTACGCTCAGCTCATCGACGACAACGCCGGCAGGACCCTCGCTGCGGCCTCCTCCAGGGAAGAGGCCTTCCGGGCTGAGCAGACTTGGGGCGGAAACGTTGCTGCAGCCAAGACCGTCGGGCGCATAATCGCGGAGAAGGCCGCCGCCCAGGGAATCACGACCGTCGTTTTCGACCGCAACGGTTTTCTATACCATGGCAGGGTCAAGGCATTAGCCGATGCGGCCCGCGAGAAGGGCCTCACCTTCTAGGGAGGGTGGTTATGGCGCGCAACCGTAAGTCCGAGGCCGAACACGCAGAGCTGATCGATAAGATAATCTACATCAATCGGGTGGCCAAGGTCGTCAAGGGTGGCAGACGCTTTCGCTTCACCGCCCTCGTGGCTGTTGGCGACCAGGCAGGCCGGGTGGGCGTGGCCATGGGCAAGGCCAATGAAGTGCCAGAAGCCATCCGGAAGGGGATTGAGAAGGCCAAGAGGTCTATTGTGGAGATTCCGCTGGTAGGCGGGACCATCCCCCACGCCGTGATAGGTAGGTTCTCGGCAGGCCAGGTTCTGCTGAAGCCAGCCTCCAAGGGTACGGGGGTCATCGCGGGCGGTCCCGTGCGGGCGGTTCTCGACTGTCTGGGGGTCCGGGATATCTTGACCAAGAGCTTGGGTTCCAACAATCCCAACAACATGGTCAAGGCGACCATGCAGGGTCTGCAGTCGATGCGAAACGCTGAGACCGTCGCCGCCGAACGGGGCATACCCATCGAGCGGCTACGCTCGTAGCGTGAGGCAATCGAGGGCTGTGGCTTTGGGACGGCTCAAAATTACATTGCGGCGAAGCCCCATCGGGCGGCCGGAGAAGCAAGAGAAGGTGCTCCGGGGCCTTGGGTTGAAGAAGCTCCACCAAACCGTCATTCGGGGCGATACTCGTGAGATTCGTGGCATGGTAAACAAGGTCATTCACATGGTTGACGTCGAGGTGATGGAGTGATGCTGGGTCGTCTGAAGCCCCCTCCTGGCGCGAAGCGCTCCCCGATGAGGGTCGGCCGGGGGCCGGGCAGCGGCAAGGGCAAAACCTGCGGGCGCGGCACTAAAGGCCAAAAGTCCCGCAGCGGCGCCAGCATCCCGCCCTGGTTCGAGGGCGGCCAGATGCCCCTCCAGCGACGGGTGCCCAAGAGGGGCTTCACCAATATCTTCAAGAAGCGGTATTCACTCGTGCACCTGGAGGCTCTCAACCGCTTCAACGACGGCGAAGAGGTCACCCCCGAGCGTCTCGTGGAGGAGCGACTCATTAGGAAGCTTCGGGACGGGGTGAAGATTCTGGGCGACGGAGCGCTCTCAAAGCGGCTGACCGTCCATGCCCATAAGTTTACCAAGACCGCAGCGGAGAAGATCACCGCCGCTGGCGGCGATGTGGTAAGGCTGTAACGTGCGCGAGAGCTTTCAAAACATCTTCAAGATTCCGGAGCTGAGGAACCGGTTGCTCTTCACCTTCGCACTGCTAACCGTCTTTCGGATCGGAACGCATGTGCCCACTCCCGGGGTCGACGGGTCTCTACTGGCCTCCTTCTTCGAACAGCAGCAGGCCAACATCCTCGCGTTCTTTGACATGTTTACCGGCGGCGCGCTAAGCCGCTTCAGCGTCTTCGCCCTGGGGATCATGCCGTACATCAGCGCCTCCATTATTCTAGAGCTGCTTACGGTCGTGATCCCGCATCTGGAGCAGCTCAAGAAAGAGGGCGATGCCGGCCGAAAAAAGATCACCCAATACACCCGGTACGGAACAGTCCTGCTAGCCTTAGTCCAGAGCTTAGGAATCTCCGTCGGGCTTGAGCAGTTCTCCGTGGGCGGGACCTCCGTGGTTCCCAATCCCGGCTGGGGATTCCGTCTGATGACCATGACCACTCTAACGGCGGGCACGGCATTCATCATGTGGCTCGGCGAGCAGATTACCGAGCGCGGGATCGGAAACGGCATCAGCCTCATCATCTTTGCCGGCATCGTGGCTCAAATGCCCTCAGCCATAGGCACCACGGCCACACTCGCCTCCGAGGGCATCCTATCGCCCATGCTCATCGTGGCGCTCGTGGCTATAATGCTTGCGGTCGTTGCGATCATCGTGTTTTTCGAGTCGGGCCAGAGGCGTGTCCCCATCCAGTATGCCAAGCGCGTGGTGGGCCGCCGAATGTACGGCGGGACCTCGACCCACCTGCCCCTGAAAGTCAACACCTCCGGCGTCATCCCGCCAATTTTCGCCTCGAGCGTCCTGCTCTTCCCGGCCTCCATCCTCCAGTTCTCCAACTCGGAGTGGCTCCAGTCGATCTCTGGATTCCTGACCCCCGCCACCCTGTCATACACACTCTTGACGGCGGGTCTAATCTTCTTTTTCTGTTACTTTTACACGGCAATTATCTTCAACCCCGTCGAGGTGGCTGATAACTTTAAGAAGTACGGAGGGTTCGTGCCCGGCATCCGACCAGGGAGGCGCACCGCCGAGCACATCGACCGGCTACTAACCCGCCTGACCTTCGTCGGCGCCATTTATTTAACGGCCATCGTTCTGCTGCCAGACTACCTGCGGGCCTACATGAACGTCCCGTTTTTCTTCGGAGGGACGGGGCTGCTCATCGTTGTCGGGGTAGCGATGGACACGATGGCGCAGATAGAGTCCCACCTCGTAATGCGGCACTACGAGGGGCTAATGCGCAAAGGGCGCATGAAGGGTCGACGATGAGGCGCAGGGAAGCGACGTGGAGCACATGAACCTGATTTTTTTGGGCCCGCCAGGCGCGGGCAAAGGCACCCAGGCCAAGCTGGTGGCGGATAAGTGCAGCATCCCACAAATTTCCACCGGGGATATCCTCCGGCAGGCAGTCAAGGATGTCACGCCATTAGGCAAGGAGGCTCAGGGCTACATGGAGCGAGGTGACCTCGTTCCCAACCAGGTCGTCATCGGCATTATCGAAGAGCGGCTCCAGCAGCCCGATAGTCAGGCGGGCTACATCCTAGACGGCTTTCCGCGCACAGAGGTCCAGGCCAACGCCCTCGCCGAGACCTTGGAGCAGCTGGGAAGCGCGATCGACCATGTCGTGAATATTGAGGTGGGCGACGACGAGCTCATTCGCCGCCTCGCCGGGAGAAGGACCTGTAAGGATTGCCAGGAGCCCTACCACGTGACCTTCAGCCCCCCGAACGTCCAAGGGGTGTGCGATAAATGCGGTGGTGAGATTATCCAGCGCAAGGACGACCAGGAAGAGACCGTCAGAACGCGACTGAAGGTCTACAGGGAGCAGACGGCCCCTCTTATTGCCTATTACGAAAAGCGGGGTTTGCTGAGAAACATCGCCGGCACAGGCGATATCGAGGAAATTTTTTATTCAATCCTCGGAGTCGTGGAAGGACGTTAATGAATATCGTATATAAGTCTAAGGCCGAGATCGAGAAGATCCGGGCAAGCTCTCGCTTGGTGGCCGAGACCCTTCAGCGACTCTCCGAGGCTATACAGCCCGGCAGGACAACCATCGAGCTCGATCGGCTGGCCGAGTCCTGTGTTACAAAGCACGGGGCAGTGGCGGCTTTTAAGGGATACCGAGGGTTTCCGGCCAGCGTCTGCGTCTCGATCAACGAAGAGGTCGTCCACGGCATCCCATCGTCATCCCGACGCCTTGAGGAAGGCGACATCGTCAGCCTCGACTTTGGTGTCTTGAAGGACGGCTACTACGGGGATGGGGCCCTAACCGTGCCGGTGGGAGAGGTGAGCGACGAGGCACAACGTCTGTTGCGCATAGCCCGCGAGAGCCTATACAATGGGATAGCTCAGGCTAAGGAGGGAGCCCATTTGGGCGACATCTCCCACGCCATCCAGCAACACGCAGAAGGAGCGGGCTACTTCGTCGTCCGGGCGTTTGTGGGCCATGGGATCGGGGCCCACCTCCACGAGGCCCCCCAGGTGCCGAACTTCGGCCCTCCGGGCCAAGGGCCCACGTTGCGGCCGGGCATGGTCTTGGCTATCGAGCCGATGGTCAACGCCGGGACGCACGACGTTCGCACGCTGGACGACAAGTGGACAGTGGTGACGGCGGACCGGAGCCTATCTGCCCACTTCGAGCACACCGTCGCCATTACGAACAACGGTACGGAAATTCTCACCCAGATGGACGGGGGGGGATAAAGACTGCTATGAGCCAGAAAGAGAAGGCCATCGAGGCTGAGGCAACGGTCATCGAACCGCTGCCGAACGCCATGTTTCGGGTTGAGCTCGACAACGGCCATCGTGTGCTGGCCCATATCTCTGGAAAGATGCGGATGCATTATATACGCATCCTGCCCGGCGACCGGGTCAAGGTGGAGCTTTCGCCCTATGACCTAACCCGGGGCCGTATCACATATCGGTATAAGTAGGTAGAGGCCCCGAGCTTCGAAGGTGAGACGCGGTGAAGGTAAAGGCATCAGTTAAGCCCATTTGTCGCCAGTGCAAGGTCATTCGGCGGGGGAAAGTCGTGCGGATCGATTGCCCGAATCCGAGACATAAGCAGAGGCAAGGCTAAAGGCCTAAGGGGGGAGGTGTCGCCTTGGCACGAATTGCAGGAGTCGACGTCCCGAGCAACAAGCGTATAGAGATTGCGCTCACCTACATCTACGGCATCGGGCGCACGGTAAGCAATAAGATTATCGCTCAAGCTGAGGTCAACCCAGACACCCGGGCGAAGGATCTCACCGACGAGGAAGTCACCAAGTTGCGGGACATCATTGCTGCGCAGCATCACGTCGAGGGCGACCTCAGGCGTGAGGTCTCCATGAATATCAAGCGCCTCATGGACATCGGCTCTTACCGAGGGCTGCGCCACCGACGCGGCCTCCCCGTTCGGGGGCAGCGGACCTCCACCAACGCCCGAACGTGCAAGGGTCCCCGACGGACCGTTGGGGCGAAGCGGAAAAAGTGAAAGTGAGCTGAGCTATGGCGAGTCCAAAACGTAAAGGTGGACGCAAGCGTCGCGAGAAGAAGATTATCTACGAAGGCGTCGCACACATCAGATCCACCTTCAACAACACCATCGTTACTATCACCGACCCGAGTGGAAATGTGGTGGCTTGGGCCTCGGCCGGGACTCAGGGTTTCAAGGGCTCGAGGAAATCCACCCCCTTCGCCGCCCAGATGGCCGGCGAAGCTGCCGCCAAGAAGGCCAAAGACCAAGGGATGAAGAAAATTCAGGTCTTCGTCAAAGGACCCGGCTCCGGTCGGGAGGCCGCTATTCGAAGTCTCCAGGCCCAGGGCTTGGAGGTGGAGTTCATAAAGGACGTCACCCCCATTCCCCACAACGGCTGCCGACCACCAAAGCGACGCCGGGTCTAGAAGGCCTCACAAAACGGAGGGAATGTGGCGCGCTACATCGACAGTGTCTGCAAGTTGTGCAGGCGGGAGGGAATGAAGCTCTTCCTCAAAGGGGAGCGCTGTTTGTCGGACAAGTGTGCGTTCGAGCGACGCAGCTATGGGCCGGGCCAGCACGGCCAGCGTCAACGGAAACAGTCGGAATACGGACTCAGGCTTCGGGAGAAGCAGAAGGTCAAGCGCCTATACGGCCTTCTGGAAAAACAGTTCCGCAACTACTACCATCAAGCTGCCCGCCAAAAGGGGATCACCGGCGAGAACCTGCTGCGCCTCCTTGAACGGCGGCTCGATAACGTCGTATATCGCCTGGGCCTCGCTCACTCGCGCAAGCAGGCCCGGCAACTCGTGCGCCACAACCACCTTCTGGTCAACGGCCGCAGGGTTAACATCCCTTCATATATTGTCGACAAGGGCGACAAGGTGGCCGTCAAGGAGAAGAGCCGGCGGCTCGAGGCCTTCCTTACCGCCTTGGAACGGGTCGATGCCAGGGGGGTGCCGGCGTGGCTTGAGATCGACCGGGAGCAGGCACGCGGGGTGGTCTTAAGCCTGCCCGCACGCGAAGACATTGACCAAGATATCCAGGAGCAGCTCATCATCGAGCTTTATTCTAAGTAGGAAGTCGGCCCTGGAGCCGCTGCTCGCTCGGCTCCGACCGACCAACGGGAGGCGCTAGCCCATGAAAAATTTCTGGAAAGGCTTCCATCGGCCCAAAAGGTTAGAGAGCGACCGGGCGACCCTAACTCCGACGAGTGGACAGTTCGTGGCAGAGCCCTTCGAGCGGGGCTTCGGGACCACTATCGGAAACTCTTTGCGCCGCGCGCTCCTTTCTTCCATACAGGGCGCTGCGGTCACAGCGGTGAAGATCGATGGGGTCTACCACGAGTTCTCCACCATTCCAGGGGTCTTGGAGGACACGACCGACCTCATCCTCAACCTCAAGAGCCTGAAGGTCAGGCTCCACGGCGATGAACCGCATACTATAGTTATCGATGCCAAGGGTGAGGGCGAGGTGACGGCCAAGGATATAGATACCGGGGGCCACGTGGATATTCTCAATCCCGACCTCCATATCGCCACCCTCAACAAGGAGGGTCGTCTCAACATCGAGATGACGGTCAAAATCGGGCGTGGCTACGTGCCTGCTGATCGCAACGTCGAAGAGAACGGCGACCCGATGCTCATCCCCATTGATGCCATCTTCTCTCCCGTCCTCAAGGTCAACTTCACCGTGGAAAAGACCCGGGTGGGATACGACACGGACTACGACAAGCTCATCATGGATGTGAAGACTGACGGCTCGATTACGCCTGAGGACGCCATCGCCCAGGCGGCGAAGATTCTCAAGGACCACTTTCAGATTTTCATCAACTTCGACGAAGGGCCCGAGGAGGTGGCCACCCCGATCGACGAAGAGCGCCATCGCTTGCTGACCAATCTACGCAAGAGTGTTGAGGAGTTGGAACTCTCGGTCCGGTCGTACAACTGTCTGAAGAACGCTGATATCAGAACCATCGCCGAGCTCGTCCAAAAGACCGACTCCGAGATGCTCAAGACCCGCAACTTCGGGCGCAAATCCCTCAACGAAATTAAGGATATTCTGACCGACATGGGGCTCTCTCTCAGTATGAAACTGGAGGACCTGGATGTCGACCTCGAAGCAGATGAGCTGGCGCCACTGGCCCCGTTGACTGAAGAGGAGTGAGACCCCTCTCATGCGACACCTCAAAGCCGGTCGCAGGCTCAACCGAACGAGCGCCCACCGTAAGGCCCTCATGCGCAACCTCGCAACGGAGCTCCTCGCCCGCGAAAGGATTCAGACGACCACCGCAAAGGCTAAAGAACTCCGGCCCGTTGCCGAGCGCCTCATCACCCTCGGAAAGCGGGGCACGCTCCATGCCCGGCGCCAGGCCCTCCGGGTAGTCAAAACCAAGGCAGCCATGGCAAACCTCTTTGGTCCCCTCGCGGAGCGCTACGCCACCCGCCCCGGTGGGTACACAAGGATCGTCCGAATAGGCCCTCGACGGGGCGATAACGCCGAGATGGCTGTCATCGAGCTCGTCGACACGCCTGTCTTGCCCCGAGGGGCCGAGAAGGGCGGCACCGGCGAGAAGGTCAAGAAGCGTCTGGCGGGACTTACGAGGAAGAAAGAGGCCGGGGGCGCCTGAGCCGGCGAACCCCGAGCGGCGGGCTAAGAGGACGCCTTAATCGTATAACACCGGCGGCCTGGGAAGTTAAGCCTCCAACTGAGATGGAGGGTCCCATGACCGGACGGCCTCCCAATCGCGACCAGCATGAAGCCGCCCGCTGCTGGGTCTGCGGCCCCGATAATTCCGATGGCCTGCGCATCCCCCTAACGGTGGATGGCGATGTCATCCGCTCCACTTTTACTCCCCAACCCTACCACCAAGGCTATGACGGCATCACCCACGGCGGCCTAATCGGGGCCATCCTCGATGACCTCATGGCGAACTGTTTTTACCAGCGAGGCGAGACCGCCTACACCGTTAGGATGGAGGTGCGATTCAAGCAGCCGTGCCCCACGGGAAAGCCTCTCCACATCGAAGCTCGGATCGTTGAGCGATTTGGCGGCCGATTCGCCACGGCCGAGGCCACCGCCCGGCTGGATGACGGGACGGTGGTGGCTGAATCCTCGGGCACCTTCTTTATCCGCTAGGCTCCCGTAAGGGATGGGCTCGATGGCCGACCTCGCCGGAGACCGACGAGCTCCTATGAAACCAGGGGTTGTGAAACCGTTCAAGGTTCACAAGGAGGGGTCACATGCCGTGGATTGCGGATTTGGCTGACGGCCAAAAGGTCGTCGAATTTTTCCTCGTCCGAGACAAACAGGTCCGGCTCAAGAAATCGGGGGAGGAGTTCCTCAGCCTGGTCCTCCAGGACCGAACCGGCATGCTCAACGCCGTCTGTTGGGACGAGGTGGAGGCTTTTAAAGGAGCCTTTTCGGCGGGGGAGATCATCAAGGTCGAGGGGATGGTGGGCACCTACAACGAGGAGCTCCAGCTCACCATCCATAGGCTCCGCCCCATCGAGGAGCGCGATCAGGCCGAAGGCCTGGAGCCGTCCCGGTTTTTTCCCGAGACGGAGCACGACGTGGAGGCGATGTGGCGCGAGCTCTTGGACCACATTGCCGAGGTGGACCACCCAGAGCTCCGCACCCTGCTTGAGCGTCTGTGCGAGGAGCACGGAGAGGCTATTAAGACCTTCCCCGGGGCGATGAAGATTCACCACTCCGTCCTGGGTGGTTTTCTCGAGCACACCCTCTCGGTCGTCAAGAGCTGCCTCTACTTCGCCGGTAAATACCCCGGCCTCGACAGCGGCCTACTTGTGGCGGGGGCCGTCTGCCACGACATCGGGAAGCTTAAGGAGCTGACCATCCTACCGACCTTCAGCTACACCGAGGCGGGGCACCTCATCGGCCACATCCTGCTCGGCCGCGACATGGTCCGCGATGTCGCCCGGACGATCGACGGCTTTCCAGAGGAGCTGCTCCTGAAGCTGGAGCACCTCATCGTCAGCCACCAGGGCGAGCCGGAGTTCGGCGCCCCGAAAGTCCCTATGACGCTCGAGGCGCTCGTTCTCCATTTCGTCGACAACCTCGATGCCAAGCTAAACATCATGCAGCGCCACCTCGCGGAGGACACCACCGAGGGGCCTTTCACCTCCTGGCACACCCTTCTCGGCCGCCGGCTCTACAAGCGATGACGGCTCTAGACCGTCAGATCGAAGCCTTCAGCCTAGACCAGGCAGGGGAGACCCTTGCCCTGCTCGAGCGTCTGGTCAACATCCAGAGCGGAACCTCCAACAAGGCGGGGGTCGACGAGGTCGCTACACTCATGTCTGGCGAGCTCGAGGCCGTAGGCTTCGTCGTGGAGCGCCACGGGCGGGAGGGCTTCGGCGATAACCTGGTCGCCCGGAGGGGGCCCGAAGGGGTCCCCGCGGTCCTGCTCGTCGGCCACACCGATACGGTCTACCCGCAGCAGGAGAATATGCCCCCTTTCCGGATTGAGGGCGACCGGTGTCTGGGACAAGGCGTCGTCGACATGAAAGGCGGGCTTGCCTGCATGGTCACGGCTTTACGGGCCTTGGAGGCGACGGCATCCTGGGCAGACGGCGCCGTCGTCGTTTTCCTCAACAGCGATGAGGAGGTCGGCTCGCCCGACTCGGGGCCCCTTCGGGACGCCCTCGGCCGTCAGGCCCGCTGTGCGCTTGTCCTGGAGTGTGGCGGGAAAGGAGGCGAGGTGGTCGCCGCCCGGCGAGGCCAGTTCACCCTTCACCTTCAGGTGGAGGGCCGTGCCCGACACGCCGGCTCCCGCGACCCCTTTCGGGCCAACGCCATCGGCGAGCTGGCCAACCAGATCGTCGCCCTGGAAGCACTGACCGAACTCGACCGAGGCCGCTCGGTGAACGTCGGCCTACTCAAAGGCGGCATCGGCGCAAACACGCTGGCCGCCCTGGCCGAGGCCTGGGTCGACGTTCGATACTTGGACGAAGAGGACGGCGCCGCTCTCCGGTCCGAGATAGAGGCCCTTGTGGCGCTCCCCCACGTCGAGGGGTGTCGCTCGACCCTGCGCGCCACAGGAGGCCGACCCGCCTGGGAGTCTGCCGGTCCGCCGACCGAGCGTCTGCTCGATGTCGTCCAGAAAGCGGGCCGGGCCCTGGGGCGACCTGTCGGGGCAGAGCACCGCTGGGGCGTCTCGGACGCCAACAATCTCGCCGAGCTGGGATTAGCGGTGCTCGACGGCCTCGGCCCGATGGGCGGGAAAGATCACACGCCCGATGAGTACTGCGGGGTTGCCTCGCTCGCCGAGCGTTCGGCCCTGCTGGCGGCGACCCTGGCCCGCCTTCTCGCCGACCCGACGCTGCCCTAGCGCGCCGATCGGCGTAAAAGGAAATCAGTTATTCGGAAAATCGCGGAAAATCGCGGAAAATGCGATTGATGGCCCACCGATGGAAAATCGCGGAAAATGTGCTTACTTGCTCGAAAATTGGAGTTAGGCGGGATCCCTTCCGCCCCCCATGAGGCAACCCCAGAGCGCCGTGGTTATTCGGTAACGACCATTATGGCCCGGGTCCGCTTCTTGGTCAAAGACCGGTAGGAGTGCGGAATGCGCGCGTCCAGGTAGAGACTGTCGCCTGCGTCCAGCACCACCACCTCGCCCTCGTAGGTCACTTCGAGCTTGCCTTCAAGCACATGGACGAACTCGTCCCCGTGGTGGGAAAGGGGGGCCACTTTAGCTTTAGCCACTTGAGAAAATTCCACATATAGCGGCTCCATCTTTTTGTTTGCCTTGCCTTTGACCAGGCTTGAGTAGATGCAGTTGGTGGGGTCGCGCCCCTCGACGAGCCGCTTGGGGGCCGAGTTCACATCGTTACCACGGGTCACAATAATCCTCTCTTCATCATCTTTGATGAAGTGCGTCATCGGAACCCTGAGAGCGGTGGAAATCTTAAGAAGGGTAGGCAATGGAGGAATGACCAGGCTATTCTCTACTTGGGAAAGCAGCGGTTTGGACAACCCCGTCTTACCCGAGAGGTCTTGTAGCGTGAACTGCCGGTCCTTCCGCAGGTGTTTAATTTTTGAGCCGATATTAAGAGCCAGAATCTCTTCTTTCACAGACCGAGTCATAGATCGTCACTCCCTATTCGATGTCCGCGAGGTTATAACAAATTACGCCTTTGCTGGCAGATTACGCACCCTTTGACGAGGATAGGGCTTCCATAGTTCCCTCAACTGCCCGACCCCCGTCGTCTGTCCGTGTTTACATTTTCTTAACCTCAATATAACCCTATCTTACATGATTTCAGGGGTAAAGTCAACCCTTTTTGAATATTTGTTTTTAAATCGTCACATTCTTGAGTCTCTGAGAGCATTGTGTACCGGGGGACAGGGGATGGAAATATCCACCTGGGAGGCAAAGATAAGCCTGACTATATAAACATGGTTGAAAGCCTTCGGGCCTGACGAGTGGGGCTATTGGAGCAGCGAAGCGGAGGAGGCGGGCTTCGCCTGTTCGGCGTGAAAAGCGCTCGTAGTCATTTAGCCCTGCCCTGCCGGGTAGTTTGACATCACCGACCTCCTTCTATACAATTTTAGCGCCTTATGGAACCCCAACACACTGACATCTCTCTCCCGGTGGACGAACCACCTTCTCACAAGAAAGGGTGACGATGGCAACGCTACGAGACCAGGTCTTTAAAGAGTACGCCCTGATGGGGGTCAACGAGACGATCGCTACGTTTCGAAGCAAGTTTCAAGTTAAAAAGGGCGACCGTTTCAACTACAAGGGCATAACGTACGAAATCGGTCCTCCCAGTGTCGGGCAAGGCGAGATCGAATTCGAGATTAGCTCCAAGATTCCTCAAGATGAGCTGTCGGGTGCGATGACGCTCGACGCTTACTTCAAGGAAGTCAAAAAGCTCATGGGGCGGCGGGGGAAGAAGCCGTTCGCCATCGACAAGGAAAACATCGTTCGTGAGGTGGGCGACGATGAGGTGAAGGAGCGCGACTACGTTAAGCTCAAGTATCGCTACGAGGACTCCGAACTCTACGAGACGAAGGCCATTGTCGAGCAATCAGCTGCCATGGACGAGAATGAGCTCTCATCGTTGCCTAATATCCCTGGGGTGCAGACGGTGGCTGGCCGTCTGGTGCTTTTGGCCATCCGCGACGGTTTAAGAGCCGCTTCTCATGAAACCATGGAGCGGCTCATCGAGGCCAACGAACAAGTTCGTCAAATAGAACCGCCGAAGAAGCCGAAAAAGAAAAAGTAGGCCCATGCCAGCCTACCTGGACATTGAGACCTCCTACGAGGGGGTGATAACAGTCATCGGCCTGTTACGGCCGTCCGGCGGTCTGGCCCAATGGGTAAACCCTGCCATAAATCCCGCGGAGCTGCTGGAGTCGCTCTCAGGCGCCCAGGCTCTCTACACCTACAATGGCCACCGTTTCGACCTGCCCTTCATTCATCGACGCCTTGGGCTCAATCTGCGGCGACTGGTGCCGTGCCGCGACCTCATGTACGAATGCTGGCGTCGTGACCTATACGGAGGCCTCAAAGCGGTGGAACGCAAGCTCGGGATTCGCCGCTCCCTTCCCGACCTCAACGGACTGGACGCCATGCGCCTGTGGGCTGCCTACATGGAGAGGGGCGAGGAAGAGGCACTGGCGATGCTCCTGCAGTACAACCGCGAGGACGTAGAAAATCTTGCCTTGCTGAGGGCCCGCCTCTTCGACTGAAGCGGCCAGGCCCTCCCTCTCCAACCCTAGGAGCCTCCTCGTGGGCACAATCGAAATTCCCTGGGGCGCGTGGTATGAGACCAAACCCCGCCGCCTTTCATTTCCTGACCGCTTCGAGCTTTTCGTCCCGCCCTTCTCGGCGGGCCCGGACCTCGGCGCCGAGGAGATCCGTAAAGCTCTTGAGAGCCCCGTGGGCTCCCCGACCCTTGCGGAGCTCGCCGCCAGGACTCAGTCCGGCGTAGCGGTGGCCGTGGACGATCTAACCAGGCCGACGCCGGCGGGTCGCTTTCTACCCTGGGTTCTGGATACCGTCGAGGAGGCGGGCTTCAGCCCCGAGGACATCGCGGTGGTGGTCGCCACCGGGGCTCACCGTTCCCTCCAGCGAAGCGATCTGCTGAAAAAACTGGGGCCCGAGGTGGTGGGCAGGGTGGCCGTCTTCAACCACTCCCCCTACGACGGCCTTGTGGAATACGGCGCCACCAGGCGCGGAACACCCATCACGATCAACCGGTGGTTTGCAGAGGCGGGCCTTAAGATAACCCTGGGAGCGGTCTTGCCCCACCCGACGGCCGGATTCGGCGGGGGGGCGAAAATCGTGCTGCCGGGCCTGGGCAGCCTCGAAGCCTTGGAGTGCAATCACGGACCGGCCGTTAAAGAGGCGGCCGGCCCGGTGGGACAGATTGAGGGTAACGTCCTGCGGGCGGATGTGGAGGAGGCGGCGGCCAGGGTGGGCGTGGACTTCAGCATCAACGTAGTCTGCCCCGCAGTAGGAGTTGTGGCCGCCGTTGTCGCCGGCCACCTCGTGGAATCACACCGGGCAGCCTGCGCCGAGGCTAGGAGGTTATTCACCGTCCCGGCGCCACCCGGCCCCGTCGATATCGCTTGCTTGAACGCATATCCCAAAGACACCGAGTTCCTACAGGTGGCGAACGCCTTCAACGTCTGGGCAGACCGAGACAAGCCCCTTGTGGCGCCAGGCGGCACGGTCGTCGTCCTGACGGCGGCTAGCGAGGGGTTTGGGACCCACGGGCTGCTCGGCCCCGGCGGGCCGCTCTACCTTCCGCTGGCGGAACGGGCGGGATTTGCCCGTCTCTTCGAGGGACGGGCCGTCGCGGTCGTCTGCCCAACCATCACCAGGCGGGAGCTGAACCTCATCTTTCCTCCATCCACGGCCCTGTTCGCCGACTGGCCGGCGTGCCGGTCCTTTCTGGAAGAGCGCCATCCTGCCTCGGCCCGGGTGGCCATCTTCGCCGCCTCTGCACTGCAGATAGTCGAGACACCCCGAGGCGAGTCGTGACGGGCCAAGGGCCGAAAGAAATCTTCGTCTACGGAACCCTCCTTCCTGGACAGGAGCGCTTTCGTTTGATTGCCCAAATGGTAGCCGGCAGGGAGGCCGCCAGAACCCGCGGCCGCCTCTTCCATCTCCCGTAAGGATACCCGGCCTTAATGGAGACCGAGGAGGGCTGGGTCCAAGGGGAACTCTTGCGATTCAACGAGCCTATGGAGAAGGTCCTGGACGTGTGCGACCGGATTGAAGGCTATCAACCGGACGATGAGGAATCCAGCCTGTTTATCCGGGTCGCCAAGCAGGTGGAGCCGGAAGGGGGAGCGTCGAAAGAGGCGTGGTGTTACATCGTAGGCCCTGCCCTGCGGGAGGAGTCTTTGCGAGAGGGCCAGGAGGTGGATGACGGCGACTGGCTGGCGTTCCGCAAACGACGGTCGGGGCAGGACGAGACGGCCCTGGAGCCCTAAGAGGCTTAAACCCGCTCGTGAGGGTCGAAGAGCTTTTTGTGCTCGTCCAAGGCGAAGCGGTCCGTCATGCCGGCGATGTAGTCGCAGATGGCCCGCTTTATTCTTCCCTCGTTAGCCCAGTAAGTCTGGACGGCTTGTAACGCCCTTGCGAGAACCTCTCCGGTAAGGCCTTGGGCGGCGTGCTCGGCCGACACACGCTGGTTTTCTTCCCAGGCATCTTCAATGACGGCGTAGGACGGGGGAGGCAATTGGCGGGGGTTTTCGGTGTATGCGGTAAAGAGGTCGGTGAGAATTCTTCGGGCCTTGGCCTCCATCCGGATCACCCGGGAGTGCTGGTAGAGATGGGCCATGAGGAAGTCCTTCAGCTCTCGGTTCTTCTTGGACATCTCCGGGCTGAAGGAGACGAGGTCGGCATGGCGGGGGTCGCGGGCCTGCTCCACGGAGCCGATCTGTTCGTCGGCCAGGCGCTGGTGAAGGGTCTCTACCAGGTCGGTCACCTGCTCGTTAATGATATGGCGGACCGTCTGGTGCTTCCAGAGGCCGAACGGATGTCCAGGGTAACGCTGGCGGATGCGCGCGAAATGCTCCCTCCAGAGGGTGACGGCCTCGAGCGGCTCCGGCTCAAGCATACGTGAAGTCAGCCCGTCGTCGATGTCGTGGTTGTTGTAGGCTATCTCATCGGCCAGGTCGACGATCCGCGCCTCCAGCGTAGCGAGGCAGTCGGGGTCGTATCCTCCAGGCTGGCTGTCGTCGTACTCAGAGCTGTGCTTAGCGATACCCTCTCGGACCTCGTAGGTTAGGTTGAGCCCCGGAAAGTCAGGGTATCGCGTCTCCAATTCCTCGATGACGCGCAGGCTTTGGCGGTTGTGCTCGAACCCGCCGTGGTCGGCCATGAGCTCGTTCATGACCACCTCGCCCGAGTGCCCGAAGGGGGTGTGGCCGAGGTCGTGAGCGATGGCGATTGTCTCGGCCAGGTCTTCGTTGAGCCTCAAGATGCGGGCTATGGTGCGGGTGATTTGGGCGACCTCCAGGGTGTGGGTAAGACGGGTCCGGTAGTAATCACCCTCGTGGTTGACGAAAACCTGGGTCTTGTACTCCAGGCGGCGGAAGGCCGCGCTATGTATGATTCGATCCCGGTCGCGCTGGTAGACGCTGCGCACGGGGTGCTCCGCTTCTTCATAGCGGCGCCCCCGGGAGGCGGCGCTTTTCATCGCATAGGGCGCCAGTCGGTCGGCTTCTAGCCGTTCATATTCCTCGCGGTTTAACACGGCTCGGGGCCCTCTGGCTGGGAAAAAATTGATCGTTTATCGTGTATATCATACAGGAAGAATAAGAGAAATGCGCCTGAGAGGGGTGAGAAATCCGTTGACACCGCTCCCCGACAGGATTATCATCAAGTGCCATAAGGATTTATAGGCATTGGGATACTGAAGCCCTAAGGAATGTTGTCCTTACTTCTTGGGCCCCGGGGCCTTTCTTTACGGCGAGGCCTCTTGGAGCTTAAGGACGAGGAGCGGAGATGAGACCTGTATTTCGTACAAGAACGATTGTGGCGATTGGACTTCTTATATTCGCCGTGGGCGCATGCCGGAACCTTGCGAGAGTGGCCATCCCGGACCCGAAGCCAGTGCCCCCGGACAGCCGTCGTACGCGCATGGCCCAAGAGCGGGCCATAGATTTAGGCACCGTCAACCGAGGCTATGCCCTGCTTGGGCTCGACGATAAACAGATCGACTACCTGGGCGGCATCTTCCCCCGGAGCATCGTCTCAGGAGACCTTAACGGGGATGGGTTGGCCGACATCGCGCTCGGGGCGTCTTATTCATCGGCCTATACTGGTGTGGCCAAAGGCACCGGCGGGGTGTACGTAATTTACGGCAGCAAAGCCGTTATGCGAAGGCGCGACCTGGCGACGCAGGCGGACCTCATCATCACCGGCAGAGGCCAGGGTGGAGGCTATTCCTTGGCGATGGGGGACCTCAACGGCGACGGATTGGATGATCTGGCCATTGGCGCTCCATACGCCGATGGGTTTGTCAAGTTCCGGAAAAATAAAGAAGGGCTGGTCTATGTATTTTTGGGCGGCAATAAGCTCGTCGGCCACCTGGACATCGGGAGGGATGCCGACTTCATCATCTCGGGCGCTGACACCCTCGAATTTGCGGGAGCCTCCCTGGCGATGGGGGACCTCACCGGCGATGGGCTGGATGAGCTAATTATCGGTGTGCCCATCAGCTCCTTTGGCCCGGAATGGAGCCGCAGACAGGCGGGAGCCATTTACATCGTCAACGGACAAAAGAACTTTCCGGCCCGAATCGACCTCAAAGAATCCGCCGACTCGATTATCTTCGGCGTCGATGCCGGCGAGCGAGCAGGCACCGCGTTGGCGACGGGCGACTTCAACGGCGACGGGCACGCGGACCTCCTTATCGGCGCCCCGATGTCTACCCCCGAGGTGGACGGGTATCCCCGCAAAGAGGCCGGTACGGCTTATCTCCTCTACGGTCAAGTTCAAATGCCTCGGGATATTGACCTGAAAAGCGACGCCAACGTCCGATTCTTAGGCTCCGAGCGGGATGACGGCGTAGGCTACAGCGTAGCCATGGGAGATATAAACGGAGACGGCATCGACGATGTGATTCTAGGCGCCCCTACGGCCCGCCACCTAAACGTCATACGGCGAGAAGACCTCAAAGACGTATTGGGCCGAAGTGAGTCCGATCAACTCGGACAAGCAGCCTTTAACAAAGGCGCCGACGGAGGGGCTGAGGGCGAGGTCTACGTAGTATTCGGCGGCAAGAGCGCCCCGGCCGTCATTGACCTGCTGAGCCAGGCGCACATAACCCTCTACGGCAACCAGTACGATGAGGATTTTTCCGGCGATACCAATTTTATAGGGGTCGGCGAAGATGCAGGATTCGCCGTGGCCGCTGGGGACATCAATGGCGACGGCATCGATGACGTTCTCGTCGGTGCGCCCTTCGGGGCAGCTCAGGTCACGGCGACCGAACAGGTCGGTCGCGTCTATGGGTTCTACGGCTCAAAGGGCCTCGCCGGCACCTTTGGCCTCGCCCGCCACACGGACTTCGTCCTCTACGGCCACAGAAGCGGATACCGAACGGGCGCCGCCGTTGGGGTGGCCGACATCAATGGCGACGGGAAAGGCGACCTCCTGATCGGAGCCCCCCGAGCTCCGAGTCTTCTGACCAGGAAGATTTCAGGCAGGGCCTACGTAATATATAGCCAGTAGCACGGGGAGTCTGCGACACCCCGGGGAGACCAGACCATGCCCATCTATGAGTACCAGTGTCTCGGGTGTGAAATCCAGTTCGAGAAGCTTTTCCTCCGCCCAAGCGACGAGGCCCATTGCCCCTCATGCGATGGAACGGCTTTGGAACGGATCCTCTCGCCCACCAGTCTGAAGACCTGCGACGGATTCACCTCCCCAGAGGGATACATTACCAAAAGCGACCAGAAGTTAGGTTTGAACGAGTGACGGGTCCGAGGCCGCCTGCGGCCCAGGCGGTCTTACCCCCCCGTCGTAACCCTTCAATCCATGACGGGAAACCTGCGTGGAGGGAGCTATGCGCGCCCATACGGAATATCTCTGGTTTGAGATCGACAAAAGGCGGGATTACGTAAATATAACCGATCAGGTCGAGGCTGCTGTGGCCGCGAGTGGCATCCAGGAGGGGCTCGTGTTTGTGAGCGCAATGCACATTACTGCGGCCGTCTACGTGAACGATGCCGAGTCCGGCTTCATCCAAGACCTCGATGAAATGCTCGAGTCACTCGCCCCTTTCGGCCGGGACTACGCCCACCACCGAACCGGTGAAGACAACGGCGACGCGCACCTAAAGAGCATCCTGGTCCATCATCAAGTCCTGGTACCTGTGACCGACGGCCACCTCGACCTGGGCCCGTGGCAGCAGGTCTACTACGCCGAATTCGACGGACGGCGACGCAAGCGGGTCGTGATCAAGGTGCTTGGGGGTTGACGGAGCCGCAAGGTCTCCAACCAAATCCGACGAAGGACAGAGGCGGCCCAACCTTCTCGTTCAGACCGCCTCTGCTGATGGGTGTGTGGGCTGGAAGTTAATCAACCGCCCTTGATTTTCGGGACGATGAGCACCTGGTCGCCGTGCTCCAGCGGCCGGGACCGTTCCGACAGGGCGCCGTTGACACGGAAGTCCATGGTTTGGTCGACACCCATCTGGTCGAGGAAATCACCAACGTTGATACCCTTCTCCCGGACGAACTTCTGGACGCCCCGGCCCATCGAGACCATCCGAACCTCGATGTTAGTCTCGTCGACAGTCAACCGCTTCATAAGGAACCCCCTTTCTGCTGGTGGTGGGTCAATTGTGGTTGAGCGTCAAAGTGTGGAGATCAAAGAGAATCTCCCGGTGATACGGCTCCCCCATGAGAAATTTCTTCACCTGGCTGGTTATGATACCAGCAATCGCGAAGGTGTTGTAGATAATTGTCCGTCCGGTGCAGGTCAGCGGATCGGCCTCGGTGTCGCTGTAGAGCGTCGCCTCGTACGACTGGATATGGAACGGGTCGACGGGGCGAACGGAATATATCCGGGTCACCTCGCCCCCCATCCGGGCGTCGATGTAAAGGGGCACGGCCGGATTTAACTTGACCGAATCGAGCCAGATCCGGACCCGGTCGGCCATGGTGTCCACACC
The DNA here is from genome assembly GCA_022562795.1 of Nitrospinota bacterium. Classification (GTDB taxonomy): domain Bacteria; phylum JADFOP01; class JADFOP01; order JADFOP01; family JADFOP01; genus JADFOP01. The sequence goes on along the minus strand of JADFOP010000001.1, from coordinate 66,841 downwards.
ACTTATGACGACGCCCCGAAGCTTTTGGCCGGCTATTCGCTCGGGCCGGACGGTTATCCGTGCTCCGGTGTACGAGTGCAGGATGTCTCCGATGGCATCCACCTTCTTCTTCCCCGTGTCCTCCATCCGGTAGACCTGGTTTGGGAGGTTGTGAGGCTCAATGATGTCGTCGTCGTAGACCGTCAGATTGTGACAGCCCATCTTGGCGAGCGCAAGCGTGGTCAGCGATCCAATCCCCCCGCACCCGATAACCACCATCGGGATGTCGAGGGCCTCCTGATCAACGAGGTCCATCTGCCGGAAGTAATCCATTGCCGCCGCCTATTCCTCCGTTTCGGGCCCGGAGGCGGGGTCGCCGTGGCTTCCCTCCCACGGAAGAAGAAAGGAGCCGTAGCTTTCAAGGGCGTAGGAATAGTCGCTCGTCACGATCTCGGTGCCGAAAAAAAACCCTCCCTGACCCGGAATGCGCACTAGCTCCCACGACTTTACTTTTTCGGCGACCTCCCGCTCGATGGAGGCCCGCAAGGCCGGATCGACCGCTCCGGCCACCTCGGTCGGCCCCAGAGGCACCGGCTCGACGGTTCGGGCTGGAGGCCCGACGAGGTCGAGTCGGCATAGCCATTGGCCGCTCTTATTGCCTATCAGGGAGAGTAGATAGTCGTGATTGAGCTGGCGGATGGTCTCCTCGTCCTGCCTGCTCCACTTAAGCGCGTGGTTGACGTGGCTGTGCCACCAGACTTTGACCCGAGCCGGGCTCCCGCCTCCCTCCACGAGCTCGTGGAGGAAGCGGGCAAGCCCGTCGGGCGAAAGGAGGGTATCCATTTCCGTGACATCCTGCTCGATGAGGACCACCTCTTCGAGGTGGAATATTGAACCTTCCAAGGTCCCAAGCCCAAGGCCCCCAATTTCGGTGTCACAGCACTCGACGTAGAGCCGCATCCGGCTCCAGGCATCGGGGCTTACGCGAACACGCTCAATCATGTGAGAGGCCCCCCTTAGGGATCCCGCCAGTACTGGGCAGAGACGATCCACTCCTTGGGGTTGACGAGCTGTAGAAAGTCGATGAGAACCTGAATTACGACGGCAAGCTGATAGGTGCCGATGAGCTTCGCCACACCCTCCTGGATGTTCCCGAGGCACGGGACCCCTTCGCGAATGTGAGGGTGATCGTAGGTCCACATCCGCCGTGTGAGGTTGGTGATCCTGAGGTCTCCGTTGAGGTGCATTTTGATTTCAAACCGTCCGAGGTTGATGAGCTCGTCCTCAAATGTTGCGGTCAGGGGAAGGGTGGTGACCGTGAGCCGGTCGTCTTGGGCTGTAAGCTCCTCGACGAGGGGATGGGCCCGAATCCGGTCGTATTCTTCGGCGAAATCAACCGGATCGCCCCCCTCTTCGCCTTCGAGGGACACCAACTCCCGCTGGTACTTGAACAGACGGCGGCTGTCAACCGTGATGCGTCGGGAGAACTCGGCCAGGTTGTCTTCCAGAGAGGAGATCTCTTCCTCTAGATGGATACGGCGGCTGGAAGCGTGGTTTGTGCCGGCCTCCATGAGGGCTTGACGGGCCTCCCTCTCCTGCAGTCGGGCCCAGTCGGCGTCGGCCGACATGGTTCGATGGGCAAGCTCCTTAATCGCTAGCTGCCGGGCATCGGTCGATAGGGGACTGCTGGCCACAAGCTTATCTCCGCAGGCGGCCAATGCGGCGTCGAGCACCTTGCGTAACACGATGGCTGCTATGGGGCCAGGCCACGAGAGCAGATCGAAGGAGAGGTAACAGGCCGTCCGCTTAACTTCGGCCACCGCCAGGCGGTCGTCATCCCGGATGAGCATCCCCCTGCCTGGGCGGCGGGTCTCGCCAATGGCGGTGCAGGCGTCCTTGGCCAAAGAATGGCCGAAAATAACGCCCCGCTGCACGCGAGGCAAAACGGGTAGGCGGCCAAAGATGGTGGGAGGGATTGGAGCCGCATCGTTGAGACACCAGAGGCGGCCGTCGCGCGGGGAGATGCGCCACCCCTTCGGTGGATCGTCGAAGCCGGCCTCCATTCCGAGGGCGTCGGCGTATTCTCCCATCACATCCGCCACCTCCGGTGGGGGATGGCGCTCACCTCGCTTAAGAAGTGGGCTGGAAGACTTCATTCGTCCCGCGCCCTAAGGTTAAAGGTATCTACCAATATACAAAGTCACGGCGAGAGCTTCAACTGAAAAACATTGCAGGGCTTGTAGTTATTCCGAATAAACCCGCGGACACGTCACATAAAAGACGAGGAGGGGTCCCCACCGGAAACCCCTCCTCGTGGTACTGCTGAACAAACCACCGTTGTGGCGTCTGGCTTACTTAGCCGGCTCCGGTGGCGCCCCTGGAGGCTTGCAGAGGACCGCCGTGACCACGGCCAGAATTCCCATGGCCGTCCCAATGTAGAAGGCAATCTTGTAAGCCTGGAGCCTCGCGCTCACAAGCTCCTCGCCTGAGAGGCCGGCGGAGTACTTCCGCAACATCGCGGCCTTGGACTGCGGTCCAATGACGCCTCCGACACCCCATGCGGTGAAGACGGCGGCGTAGTTACCCCCGAGGTTCTTCGAGCCAAAGAACGCCCCCGTGGCCGCGGGGAAGAGGGCGAAGTTCGCCCCGTAGGAAGCGCCGCAGATCATCAGGCCGACTGCATATCCGGCGGCTGTCTTCGCCATAATCGGCAGCAGGAATACGTTCACCGTCGTGATGGAGAAGATGAGCACCATGGCCCTGGTCCGCCCGATGGCGTCGGAGAGCCACCCGGCGATGATGCGTCCGAAGCCGTTGGTGATGGAGAGGTAGCCGATGAAGAAGGCCGCCGTCTCCGCGCTGATTCCCAACGTCTTGGCGTAGGGCGCGATCATCGAAATCACCATGATGCCCACGCTGGCGTTGCCGAGGAAGGCAAGCCACAGCAACCAGAAGGTCGGGGTCTTAATCATATCCCTAGTCTCCCAGTCCACCGCAACCGCGTCCGTGACTCCGACCGCCGGGGCCGGAGGATCCCAGCCCTCAGGCTTATAGCCCGGGGGAGGGACTCGCAGGAGCATGCCCAAACCGCCGACGCCGATTATCCAGATGAAGCCCAGGTACAAGAAGGAGTTCATGATGCCCACATTCTTGATGAGGACCACCGCGATTGGCGTGAAGACGAAGGCGCCGAATCCGAATCCAAAGACTGTGATGCCGGCGGCCAACCCCTTCTTGTCTGGGAACCATTTCATGGATGTAACCACGGGCGTCACGTAGCTACAGGCCACCCCGGCCCCGCCGATGACCCCGAAGGTCACCACGAGGGCGGGAAACGACGTGACGAAGCTCGTCAGGATGAAGCCGATCCCCATGATGATACCGCCCGTCACGCAGACGATCCGGGGTCCGACTTTATCCTGCCACTTCCCGGCCGCCACCATCACTAGAGCGAAGGTGAAGATTGACATGGTGAACGGCCAGCTCAGCTGGGCCCGCGTCCATCCAAACTTCTTGGAAAGTGGAACCACGAAAATGCTCCAGGAGTAAAGTACTCCCAGCATGATATTAATCGCAGTTCCGGTAAACATGATCATCCAACGATTCATTATGACGCTCCTTCTAGAACTTCTTTCGTGGAGTGCATGGAATACTTCATCTACTACATAAAAAGCACTTCTGAACTACTATTCTCTCCTTTGTTGCTTCTTCTGTTGCTTCTTCACCCCCTTTCAACTCGAGTATCCCTTATGAGCTACGAAGCCCACCAAACCTCACAATAGGCTGTGGGGGGCTTCCTCCAATACAAACTATTTATCACCCCCCCCTATATTGGTGTAGCTAAAAACCCCATTCTAAAGGTGCTAGCCGTAGACTTGGCACACAAGTTTGGATAGATTATGCATCGGATGCTTAGGGCTCCAATAATACCACCGGTTTCAGGATTGTGTCAAGGGAAATTATAAAAAGTTGTTTTATGTTTCGTACTCTTTCTAACGTTAAGATATTCAATGGATTATAAAGTATCCGGCGCTTTGGGGCTGCCTCCGACCACCCAGATTACTATTTTATTACTGGACGAATACGACGAATTACGCATGGAGGCGTTGGCATGAGGGGAAACTCGGAAGGGTTTCCCACCACCTGGACCAATGAGTTACGGCCCTCCTAACAAGCTTCTTGAGGTCCGTGAGCCTCCCAATTCCACCCTCGCCAACTCCAGCTCGGACTCTCAAACGCGATAGATGTATATCTTTTCCTCTTTGTTATTCACCGGGTAGGAGACGACCTCCGGCTCCCTCCATTCCTCAATTAGGTAGTCACAAGAGACCACCACACAACCGGCCTTCAGCTCTGCGTCAAATTTACGCTTCAGGGCTGGAAGCACGTCGGGAAAGAGGTAGCAGAAGATGTAATCAGCCTGGCCCAGGTCTACTTTTCGAAAGTTCTTGAGGTAAACACGCGCCCGAGCTCGATGCAACAGGATGTTCAGCCGGGCGAGGAGGTAGGCCGTCAAATTAATATCATACCCTACGGCCTCCACATCGTAGCGCCGCTCGGCTGCCAAGAGAAATCGCCCGTCGCCACATCCCAAATCAATCACCAACGCCCCTGGGGCCATGGGAACAAGGTCCAGGACCTTCTCAATCTTTTGCTTGCTTGTAGGAACGAAGGTGCTCCCGCCGGTGAAGAAGAAGGCGCCTGCCACGGGGAGGACGTACAGGATCATGATCAGCAGAGCCACGGTAACAATAAGATAGAAAAGCACTGAACCCAAAATAGAGGCCATCGTTGGTCCCCGCGACACATGCCTGGGAAGACCTGACAGTTAGAGCGGCTGATGAGAATGAGAGTATTATACCAAAATCTGTGCTTTACTGCGATGGAATTGAAGGAAAAGGAGCTATGGAGAGAGAAAAGTTGCGGTACGTCTTAAGCTACCTGCACTTCTTGCCGCGTCATGAAGTCTCGGCAACGCGAGAGCTCGAAACACAAGTATTCATCTTTGCACATGAGACACTTTTGGCCCAGCTTATCAAGGCTCGACAGGTCGCTGAGCTCGTCATTGGGAGCCCAGACCACGATGCAGGCCCCATCAGAGAAGCGGAGCGCATGTGGGGTCTGCGTACCAAAACATTCCTCGTAACTCTTCATAACTTAACACCTTATTGGTTTGCTGCTAAAACAACGTTATGTATTCTATTCCAATATGGGAGCCTAATTGGAAAAATCAAGGATCGAGAGGAAAAAGCCCTTCTCATCTTGATTATTTTGGTGGGATAATTACCCTTTGAATCAGATGCCAGTCGTGTAAGATGGATGGCACTATCTGCGTGGAATGGGAGTAGGCACCTATGGACCCAAGGTTTCCGGCCCAACAGGGCTCCTCTCTAATTCAGAGGAACCTCTTTCCCACCTTGATCTACGGGCCCGTGCGTTCCCGGCGCTTGGGGGCCTCGCTGGGCATTAACCCCCTGCCGCTCGACGTCAAACTATGCTCCTTTAATTGTCCCTACTGCCAGTTTGGCTGGACAGGATTCTACGTGGGCGATGTCGGTGAGGCTCCGGCCGAGCTCTTCCCGACCGTCGAGGCGGTCGGTGCGGCCCTGGAAGACGCCCTCGAGGGGCTGGCGGCCGACGGAACGCGCATCGACAGCCTCACCTTTGCGGGCAACGGCGAGCCGACCCTCCACCCCGAGTTCTCCGAGCTCGTTGACGTTGTGGCCGCCGTCCGAGACCGCCTGGCGCCGGAGGTAAAGCTCTCGATACTCACCAGTGCCTCGACCATCCATCGCCCCGAAGTCCTCGAGGCGCTCAATCGCCTGGATGAAAGGCAGGTGAAGCTTGACGCCGGCGACCCGGAGACCATCCAAGCTGTCAATCTACCCCACCGTCCCTTCGACCTCCAACGGATGATCGCCCACATTTCCGGCCTGACCGACTGCATAGTGCAGAGCATGTTCGTCCAGGGGCGGGTCGACAACACCACCGACGATATTGTTGCCGCCTGGATTGATAAGGTGGAGCAGATTCGTCCCCTCGCCGTCCAGCTTTACACGCTGGACCGTATTCCCGCCGACACTCAACTAAAGATAGTCCCTAGGGACCGTCTCGACGCCATAGCCGGTTGGTGTCAAGAGAGCACAGGGGTGGCCTGCGAGGTCTACTGAGAGTGATCTCCCGGACCGGGTGAGCCGGGGGGCCGCAGGTCGCCGAGCTCCTCGTTAGGGACGAAGCAGGCGCACGTCAAGTTTATGCCACACTGGGGGCAGCGCGTGTAGGCTGTCACCCGGTTTTGAGGGGGCCCTTCCGATTGCGGTATGGGGGCGCCTGAGATGAGGATCTCCGACTGCGGGATGAGGCTCGCAAGATCGAGCTCGCACTTACAGGCCGGGCAGCGGCAGGGAGGCGGAGCCGTTGTCGATGCGTCGGCTTCGGCTTCGATGGTAATGGGGCGGCCGTCGCGAAAGAGAGTGTAGTCTAGCCGCTTGTTTTGCAGCTGGCCCCAGGCGTCGTATTCCTCATCGGAGAGGGTGACCTCCAGCGTAACGTAGACCGGGCAGCCCTCGTTGAAGCAGGGCATTGAGCAAGAGAGGTGGTAGGTGATCGGTTCATCGGGAGAGGCTCGACTACGCCTGGCCTTTACGGAGTGCTCGAGCGCCTCAAGGTCAATGACCGTCCTACAAAGGGGGCAGGCAGGAGGACCCTCGGCCAGGTGAGGCGCGCTCTCCAGATGTGCGCCCAGCGTAATGGGCCGACCTGGTTGTTCAAATGGATGGTATGCCATTGGGGGCTCGTCCTTGGGCGTCATCATCGCGTACGGTATCGCGGCCCTTCGGCTCTGTCAAGCGGTGCTCGGAAGCAGCTTCCACATGGCCCGGTGGCATGATAGACTTGCGGGCAGGGCCTGAGAGGGTAGCAGCGATGGCCAAAGCGCTCAAACATCTGCCTGGTGATGAGTCCGATGAGGAAAGCGCCGAGGAACGAGAGCGTCGGGCCGAGCGCCTGGGGGCTTTCTACCAAAGGGCCCGCCAGGCCCCTCCCGCTGAAAACCCCGCGGCCACGAAGCCTCGGGTCCCGAGCCTGGAAGATGTCAGCCCCGCCCTTCGTCTCGAATTCAACACCCTTGGCTATTTATCGATCGGATTATCCCTCATAGCGCTGCTGGCCTTTGCCTTCTTATTTTTTCGCCCGCCGAAGCCCGAGGCCGAGCTGCGAGCTCTGAATGAGGGGCAGACGCAGACCCGGGCGACGCTCGAGCAGCTCTCGGGCCAGATGGGGTCTTTGAATCGCCGGGCTGAGGACGCCCGCCAAAACGAATTGTCCCGTAGCCTCAGACTCACGTACATAACGCTGGGGGCTCTTAGGGCGCAGGCCGGCCCTGAAATTCAGGTGGAGGCTGAGGCGCTGCAGGCCAGGATCGAAGAGATCCTGGATGAGATGGAACGGGGAGGTAAGGCCGAAAAGCCTCAATGACCCTCGCGACGGACGACCCATCGAACCTCCACACAGGATTGCACCCCCCACTCAAGGGCCTCCTCATCCTCCCCCTGCTTAAACCGAGGGAGGAGGGCGGTTGCTAGGGCCCGAACGGTGGGCTATACTTGAATTCCCGTGGGAGGAGGGATCCTCAGGGTGCTCGATCGCGTGATAAGCATAGAGCCGGGTCGTGGAGGAACGGGCCTCAAGGCGGTGAGCGCCGCAGACTGCCCGGTGCCGGAGGGCTCGCCCACCGATCCGGCCCTGCCGGGCCCCATCGCCCTCCACGGACTATGCACCTTGGCCGAGATGGTGCTGGCGGAGGCGGGAGCACGCCACCCGATCCTCGAGGCGGTGGGGGAGGCGACCTTCTTAAAGACAGCACGCCCCGGCCAAGTGCTGAACTACTCGGTCGTCGTCGTGGAAGCCAGTCGGGACGCCGCCGTCATCGAGGCCGAAGCGACTCTCCAGGGGGAGACGGCCGTCCGGGCGCGCCTTAAGTACCGCTTTGACGGGGTGGTTGACGATCCGCTCGCCTCTGGCTGGCGCGGGCTTCTCAGAGGGGTGCTCTCAGGCGAGCCACCCACCATTCTCCGCTAAGGACCATGCCCTTTCTCTTCGTCGATCGCCTTCTCGAGGTGGTCCCGGGCAAACGGGCCGTTGGGGTGAAGAACGTCGCGATGAGCGAGCCGGGTTTAGTCGAGCTAACCCCGGGCTGTCCACTCCTGCCCCTGGCCCATGCTGCCGAGTCCATCGCCCACTGCATCTCCTGGCTCGTCATCGTCTCTATGGAGTTTCGGGTCAAGCCAATCGCCGTCACAACCGGCAAGATGTCCTTCGACGGCTGGGCCCGCCCGGGCGACCAGCTTCGGATCGAGGCCGACATCCACTCCATGAACGAGGAAGGCGCTCTCTGTAGCGGCCGGGCCCTCGTAGACGGCCGAGTCATCGCCACCCTCGAGAACGGCACCTGCGCCTACGTCCCCATCGAGGCGCTGGAGGACGAGGCCCTCGTCAGAGCCCGATACCGGTTCCTTTGCGGCGAGGAACCTGATGCCGACGCCGTCTGGAGCGCCGATGGGTTGGAGGAGCGCTGGCCCTTCCTGGCGGGGCAGCTTTGGCCTTACCCCCTGGTGGACCGGGTCGTGGCCTGGGAGCCGGGGACGCGGCTTGTGGCCGTCAAGGCCGTAACGCGTATAGAGTCGATCCTGGACGACCACTTCCCCAAGCGACCGGTGATGCCGGGAACCATCATGGCTGAAGCCCTGAGCCAAGTGGGACTATGCCTGCTTGAGCGGGGTCGGTCGGAATCGCCCGATCCGCCCCGGCGAGCGACACTACGGGAGGTCAGAAGCATCCAATTTCGCCGTTTCCTCCAGCCGGGCGACCTCCTTCGAATGGAAGCGAAGGTCCGCCGCTGGGACGAGGAGGAGGCGGAACTCGCCCTCGCAGGAACCGTAGAAGGCGAGAAGGCTGTTAGCTGCCTGGCGCTATACAGGCTCGAGCCGGCCACAGTCCCCCCTGTCCTTGCCGAGGCGCGGGAGGCCCTCTGGCGGGCCCGCTTCGAAGCCGAGGAGGTAACAGCAAGTGGCTAGGGGCCGAAGCGCTCGACGGGTGGCCGTAACCGGCGTGGGGCTCATCACCCCCATAGGCACTGGCCTCGACGCCGTCTGGTCCGCCTGCTGCGAGGGCGTCTCGGGTGTCGCCGAGGTCTCTAGCTACGACGCCTCGACCTTCCCGGTGCGCATAGGAGCGGAGGTCAAGGACTTCAACCCCCGGCAGCACATCGACCGCAAGGCGCTTAAGCTGATGCGCCGTTCAGTCCAGTTAGGCGTCGCCTCCACATCCTTGGCCTGGGCCGACAGCGGCCTTGATGTTGGTGAGGTCGACCCGGTTCGGACCGGGGTATACATCGGCGCCGGCGGGGGGAAGATGACCGACACCGAGGACTTCTTCCCCGCCGTGTCCGATACCCTGGGGCCCGAAGGAGAGGTGGACATCAAGGCCTTCGGGGATAAGGTGCTGGAGAAAATAAACCCGCTGTGGCTTCTTACGGTGCTGCCCAACAACGCGCTGTCGTTCACTTCCATCGCAGTCAACGCTCAGGGGCCGAACATGAACATCGTCAACGCCGGGGTCTCAGGCGCTCAAAGCGTCGGCGAGGCGGCCAAGGCTATTGAGACCGGCCGGTGTATCGTGGCAGTTGCCGGGGCCTACGATTCCCTCATCCACGGCAAGGAGATGCTCGACTACTGGCGGCTGGGGCTGCTTGCCCCGAGCAATGACGAGCCTCCGGAGACCGTTTGCCGGCCTTTCGACGCCCGCCGCCGAGGAACGGTTGCAGCCGAGGGGGCGGGCGCCCTCGTCCTCGAAGAATGGGAGCACGCCCGCGCCCGCCGGGCGCGCATCTACGGCGAAGTGGTGGGCTACGGATGTGCCACCGCCGATACGGGGCTCATCGAGCTCGGAGCAGACGGAGCCGAGGTAGCACGGGCCATCGGTCAGGCCCTCGCCGATGCAGGCCGCCAGCCCGAGGAGGTCGGCTACATTAACGCCCACGGCAACGCAACCGTCGCCAGCGACGCCACCGAAGCGGCAGGCATCACGCTGGCTCTCGGGGCATGCGTCGGCCGGGTGCCGGTCAGCTCTACCAAGAGCATGATGGGTCACACAATGGCCGCCAGCGGCACAATCGAGGCGGTCATCTCCCTCGCGGCACTGAGCGACCAGACCGTCCCGCCCACCATCAACTACACCGAGTCCGATCCGGCCTGCGACCTCGATGTGGTGGCAGGCGCCGCCCGGCCCCACCCCTTCGACCTCGCCCTGTCCATCTCCCGGGGCCTTGGAGGCCACTGCGTTGTTTTGGCCCTGGCGGCCGCCGAGGACTCCTAGGTGCTCTGGGCTCTCTTCGTCTTTCTCTCTCTCGCCTTTGTCGGGCTCGTCTGGATGAGCAGGCTTCGAGAGACTTTCGTCGCCCCTCGCCGCGACCCGTTCCTCACCCCCGACCCGGATTCTGAGGGCGAACTGCCCGTAAGCGTCATTGTCCCGGCGAGAGACGAGGAGGCCAACATCGCTCACTGCCTCACCTCCCTGCTCGCTCAATCCGCCCCCCCGGCGGAGATTCTTGTCGTGGACGACCGCTCGACCGACGGGACCGCCAGGGTGGTGAGAGCCCTGGCCTCAGAAGAACCCCGCTTGCGGCTCCTAGCCACAGAAGGGCTCCCGGAGGGCTGGACGGGCAAGAACAACGCCTGCCGCGTGGGCTACGAGGCGTCAACCCAACCCTGGCTGCTCTTCACCGACGCCGACTCCACCCACGCCCCCGGAAGCCTCGCCTCAGCGCTGGCCTTCGCCGAGGAGCACAAGCTCGACGCCTTGAGCCTCCTACCCAGGCTCGAAGCCCGCTCCTTCTGGGAGCAGGTGGTGCAGCCCATGCTGGGCGGGGTCTGCGTGCTCTGGTACCCGGCCCTCCGAGTCAACGACCCCTCCGACCCGACCGTCTTCGCCAGCGGCCAGTATTTCCTCGTCCGGCGTGAGGCCTATTTAGCTATCGGGGGCCACAACGAGTGCCGCGGAGCCCTCCTGGAGGACATCGCCATGGCCAGAGCATTGAAGAAGAGCCAGCGGCGGTTCTTCCTAGGTTATGGCACGGCCATGGTGACAACGCGCATGTACACCTCCCTTGGCGATCTCTGGGCCGGCTGGCTCCGCATCTTCGTACACCTCTTCGAGCGCAGGGCGCAACCGGCTATCAGCGGCTTACTTCAGGCTTTCTTCGGGGGCTTGTGGCCCTTCGTCTGGCTCGTGGCGGGAGGTGGCCTCACGTGGGTCGTCGCCGCCACCACCTGCGGGCTTCTTTCGGCCACCCTTTGGCGAAGCTACCGGCTTCAGGGGATGAGTCCCTACGCCTCACTGGCAAGCCCACTGGCGAGCCTAGTGTTGGTTGGCCTGATGGCCAACGTGGCCTGGGTTTGCGCCATGGGTGGGGCGGTAGTATGGCGTGGCCGCCTCTACCGGCCGGAGGCGGGCTGATGCGAGGAGCCGTGGTGGGCACCGGGATCGATATGGTGGGGATCGAGCGATTCCGAAGGGCTATAGACCGCCACGGCGAGCGCTTCTTAAAGCGTGTATTCACCCACCGTGAGAGGAACGAGTGCTCCGGGCGGGCCGACCCTGCCCGGCACCTCGCGGCCCGCTTCGCCGCGAAGGAAGCGGTCTTCAAGGCTCTCGGGACCGGGTGGGCCCGGGGGGTCGGCTGGCGCGACGTCGAAGTCACCGCCGACGACTACGGACGACCGGTCTGCACGCTTAGGGGCGCCGCCCAGGCCCATCTCGAGGGCCTCGGCGGCCAAACCGTCCTGGTCTCATTGGCCCACGAGGGCGACATGGCAGTGGCCCAGGCCGTAGCGGTTGGATGAAGGGGCGGACGCGGCCCCAGCTCACCCGAATTAAGCCTCCAGGGAGCTGGAAGCCAGACTAGCTAACGCTATTCCACGCGGATGACAGCCCGTACTCTTTCGACGAGCTCCGGCGGAATGTCCTCCATCCCATGGCCACTTTTGGCGTGTTCAGTGAGAATTTTAAAAAGCTCTTCTTCAGTATCCGCGCGGGCCTCAAAATCACAATCCGCCCCAACGTCCCTGCAATTGACTACCAACGCCATTTTCCGCCCTCCTATTAATGAAGGTTAGTTCCGCCCTATAACCTGCGAGATTCCCAATCTACATCATTGCCCGTGGTACTTAAAGATCCCGCTACGGCCGTCTAGGGGCCGGCCCTCTCGGTGAGCCAGTCGGCGATGAGGGGGAAGACCTCGTCTCGGGCGCGTATGCCGAGCACGAGGTCGTTGTGGCCGTAGTTGGCCCGGTAGCCGTTGATGCGGCCGAACATTCGGTAGGTCTTATCCGTGCTCGACACCTGATCGTAAGCGAAGCGGACGACCTCGGGCGGAGCGAGGTTGTCCACCTGGCCCGACACCAGCAGCACCGGAACCGTGACCTTGCCGAGGTTCCTCGTGTAGTTGTAGGAGCCGTCGGCCCGCTTGAACTCGCCCGTTCGAATCATTTGGTTGAACTGGTCGAGGACGGCCGTCGAGATATCTTCCACCCCGATAAAGAATTGCCTGGTGATGGTGGCCCGATCCATGTTGTCGCGGTTGTAGAAGAGGGCGTCAAGGGGCGTCTGCACCGCTCCGCCCAGGGGCGAGGCGAGCTTCGCGGGGAGCGTTGCATTAACAGCCAAGGCCGAGAGCTTCAGCAACCAGGACTGCTTGAGGATGCCCTGAAGGATGTCGTTGGGCGGCTGGGGTATGGCCATAGGGCTGGCCACAGCCACGAAGCCCGCCACACGGGCCTCGTCCACCCGCTCAAGGTGGGCGAAGAGGATCATCCCCCCCATCGAGTGGCCGACCCACCATAGCTTCGGCCGGCCTGTGGCCCCGGTCACGTAGGAGATGATGGCGGGCACATCGTGGTCGATATAGTCGTCCACCGTCCAGTTGAACTTTTTGGGGTCGAGGGTGGACCGCGAGATGGTGGCCGGCAGATCGGCCAGACGCGTGGTGATTATGCCTTTGATGGCGCTGAACCCAGGCTTCGTGCTGGCGCCCGCTCCCCGGAGGGACACTACCCATACGTCGAAGTCGCGGTCGGCCAGGTAGCGGGCAAGGCTATGGGCCTCGTCGAGGTCCCAAAAGAACCCGTTCGTGGAGAAGCCGTGGCATAGCACCACGGGCCCGAGGAGCCCAGTGTTTCCCGCCCGCCGGTACCGCTTGAGCGCCAGGGTCCAGCCGTCATCGGTCTCCGTTGAGTGGGCCTCGATGATGCGCGGAGGCTTGGAGAAACGCCCCGTGGGCGACAGATAGCTGGGGATTCCCTGGCAGCCACCCATAAGTAGGGTGAGCCCACAGAGCAGGAGGGTCCATGGGGACAACGGTGGAAGCGTACTGGGCCGTCGCACGGCGTCTCCCTCTATGAGTCCTCGTCGGCAATCGCCCTGTAGGATTTCTCCAGCCCCTCGGCAGGCTTCGTTGGGGCGAATCCGTAGGTCGCCTCGATGCCGTCGAGAGGTGCTATGAAATTGTGGCCCATGAGACGAACCTGGTCAACCGTAATGGGTGGAGTGGAGAATAGGCGTTCCGCGCAGGCGGCAAGGGCCAACCCAATAGCCTGGGGCAGAGGAAGCAGCCTGGGACGAACGCCGAGGACCGCCGCCAGCCGCTCCACCCAAGCCCTAAGGGTCATCCGCTCGGGTCCACCCAATTCGACGGTGCGACCCGCCCCCACACCCTCGGCGGCGCTTAGGGCCAAAGCCCGGCTCAAGTCATCCATAAAGATGGGCTGGATGAGGCTCTGGCCGCCGCCCGGCAGCGGAAAGGGACGACCGCTATGCAGGTGGGCAGCCAAGCGCACCATGAACCTGCTATCCCTAAGCCCTCCGCCCCGGCCGTAGACGAGGGATGGCCGCACTACGGTTGTCTCCCAAGCACCGGAGCGAAGGATCTCCTCGGCGCGAGCCTTGGTCCGGTGGTAGGCGGTGTCGGCCTCTAACGCGGTGCCGACGACCGAGACCAAGACGATGCTCTCTACGCCTGTCCGTTGTGCGGCCTCCGCCAGGGCCTCGGCGGGCCCCTCGTGGAGGGAGCGGAAGCCGCCGTCTCTGGGCGGATGCATGCCCCCCACACAGTGGAGGACTGCCCGGCATCCCGCGCACGCCCGCTCCATGGCCTGGGGGTCGGCCGCCTCCCCCAGGACAATCTCGGCGCCGTGCGATTGAAGAAAGGCTCTCTCCCCGGCCGCCGCCGTGGGTCTAACGAAGGCACGCAGAGCCGCGCCGCGATCGGCAAGGACCAAAGCGGCGTGGCTGCCAATGTAGCCCGCCGCACCGGTGATGCAGATCACAGGGACACCTCTCGGCCCGGCGGGGCCAGGCACCACAGAACCAGGGAGTCGAGAAAGGCGACCGGGTCGTCCTCGAACTCCAGGGTATGGTGGGCCGTATCGAAGGTTTCCACCCGGACTCCCTCGCCGCACCCGTAGAAAAACCTCCGGGTCGCCTCGGTGTCGATGATGGTATCGGTGCCTGCCAAAAAGACGGTCATGGGGGCCTCGGTGCGGCGTGCGGCGGCTGAGGCCCGACGGCGAAGCCGCCAGGCAGAGGAAAAGAAGCGGAGCGTGGCGTACTTGAGGCGGGCCTCATCGGCTCCGATGGCGTCCCGCTTGGCCTGGTTGGCCGTGAAGGCCTCCGGGCCACTTATTGGGATTGGCAAGACGCGCTCGGGTGAGATGAGGGAGCCGAGAGCGACGGCAGCCTTCTGAGTGGGGCTCAGGTCGACCCGGGGCAAGAGGCCCGGGCTCACGAGGCTTAAGCGCTCGAAGGCCGAAGGCTCACGCCCCTGGTAGGCCAGGGCGTAGACGGCCCCCCAGGAGTGCGCGACCGCCTGAAGGGGGCGGCCGGGCCGCTCTGCCCGAACCCATGAGACGATCCGCCCGAGGTCGTCCAGGAGCACATCCGGCGATGCGGTGTGGCCCCGCTTTCCGCCGCTCGCGCCGGAGCCTCGCCGGTCGGGGCAGATGACCCGGAGGCCTGCGTTCGCGAGGGCCTCGCAGCTCGCCGTGAACCAACCCGCGTGGCTTTGGATGCCGTGCAGGACGATGGCCGCCCGCTCCGCCGTCTCGGGCCCGTAAGCGTAGAGGGCCAAGTCAACGCCGTCGGCCGCCGCGAGGCTATGCCGCTGACCCGTGGCCTTCATCCCCCACCTCCTCTCGGCGGCCAGAGAACCATACGCCTCAGGGTAAGCCGTTCTAGTACGTCTCGCCGGAGCTCGGTCCCAAGGCCGGGGGAAAGCTCCACGGAAGCCCGACCCCCTCTGCCGAAGCCCAGGGGCTTCCGAGCTATGGAGGCGGAGAGGAGCCACCGGTCGTAGGAGCCTTCGAACCAGCGGGCTTCGGGCAGTAACGCCGCCAGATGGCGGCCCGCCGCAGAGAGCACCGTCGATTCGCCCACGTGACACCCCACGAGGAGGTCGAGCCCCGCCGCCGCCCGTCCGATTCGAGCCGCCGGAAGAAGACCCCCCATCTTGGCGATGCGGCAGTTTAGGCCCTGGATCGACTTCGAGGCCGTCAGACGAGCGAGGTCCTCCATCGTGCAGACGCCCTCGTCGGCCATGAGAGAGACGGGCGGAGGGTCGGCGAGCCTCTCGGCCAACCCGCCCCACGCAGTCGGGGCGACGGGCTGCTCGAGGCTGGCGAGACGGACCCGAGGGCAGACCTCCATAAAGGTGAGGGCATCCCCAGGCGACCAGGCGCCGTTGGCGTCGGCCCTAAGCTCCACATCAGGGCCCAGCCAGCCCCTGACCTCCTCGAGCAGCCTACAGTCCTCCTCAACGTTCGGGCCGCCGACCTTGAGTTTGGCCGAGGTGAAGCCATAGGCCCGCGCCCCCCAGCATAACAGCCGAAGAATGGCGGGGCGGGCGAAGGGCAACACAGCGCTGTAGGATATCTCTCGACCGCCCGGAGCATCCATGTCCAGGAGATCAGCGACCAGGGCGGCGGCCGAGACGCCGGTCGTCCTGCCCAGAGCGTCGAGCATGGCAAGCTCCAAGGCGGCCCGAGCTGAGGGCGCCGCCTTCTCGCCCGCCACCAGGACATCAAGCAACCGATCGATCTCGCCAAGAGACGGCCAGGCGGCAACAAGGGCCTCAAGGTCAAACCTCTCCAGGCTCCGCCAGCACCCGGCCATGGTCTCCCCGGTGACGTAGGGCCGGGGCAAACCCTCTCCTAACCCCGTCGTACCATCGGCCAGCTCTACAACGGCGAAGAGGTTCTCGCTGACCTGGCGCCTGGCGGCGGCGTGACCGACGGACCACCGCAAAGGAAGGCGGACGTGGAAGACTTCGATGCGTGCGATGGCCATGGGCCGTGGGGGTCAATCCTTGATGATCGGGGGTACCAGGCCGAAGCGATACTCCTTGTTGCGGGTCTCGAAGTCGATGGGTTTGAGGCCTGGGTTGAGCACGAGGCTCGAGTACTCGTAGTAGGCCGTCATCTGGTCCTCCCAATCGTAGAGGACGACTATGACGGGAAGGTTGTACCCCTTGTCGATGTAGTACGTGGTGCGATGGGCCGGGTAGCCCTCCTTATGGGGCAAGATGCGCTCCACCACCAAGGCAGGACGGCCATCCACCTCCGCCTCGCCTTTGAAGGAGAGCTTGAGGTCACCATTGGCCTTAGCCGCAGAGTTGTAATGGATGATCTTCTCTATCATCATCCCGATGCCCGCGTCGGTAATAGGGCGGCGATTACCATTCATAGCCGTCGGCCCGTCGGGGGTGATAGCGAATGTGGGCAGTATTAGGTTGAGCATCCCCCCGATGAAGCCACCGAACCCAAGGTGGGCCAGAGCCTTGCCGTTGTTCTTGCCTTTCACGTAGATGATCTCTTGGCCCTCCTTGGCCCCCTCAACCCACTTCATATACACCTTGAAGGGCTTTTGAAACTTCATCTGGATGGTCTCGCGGGGTTTCAGGGTGCCGTTTATTCGCTCCTGCTTGATGAAGGTCGCCGTGTAGCCGCTAACGGAGGCGTAGCTGTCCTGCACCGAGAGGATGAGCTGGTGTGGATCGGGGGTCTCACCAGCGCGGGTCTCTTCAGAAAGCCCGAGGGAGATTGATAAACAAATTGCGGCTATGCAGGCGACGAGGCTTTGGCGGCGCCACCGGCCAGACGTTTTGTAGGACATACGGCGACCCTCTCGCCGGCTAAACGGACCACACGCCCTCCCTCGACCCGACCGGGGATCTCTTTTGACCAGACCAGCCTCAGGATGGGGGCGCAGACCCCTGTATTGAAGGTGTATTATTAATCAGCGCCAGAGCCCTTTGCAACCCCCAACGGGGGTCCGAGCCGGGCGAGGAACTCGAGGTCGGCTACGAGGTAAGGGTGCTTGACTTGCTCGGCCAGGCCACCCGATGCGGCAATCCGCTCGGCCTCGAGCTTCGCAAAGCTTCCCGGGGAGAGCCATCGCAGCTCCAGGGGCCCAAGGCGGCCCGATGAGCGCTTGGAGGCATATTCCACGTTAAGCCTCTCGAGGGTTCGGTCGAAGTCGGCCACACGCTTGCGCCAGGCCTCATCGTCCCCGCCGCCATCGCCCTCTTCCAGGCAGAGGACGTAGTGCGGAGGATCGGCCCAGGCGGGACATGCTATGAAACGGACCACTCTTGGGTTGGGGGGCGCGAATACCGCCTCGGCGGCGCTCAAGACCTGATGTTCGGTCAATTTCTCGCCGGCCAGAGAGGAGATAGAGCGGCCCTTGTGAAGGAAAACGATGAGAGGGGTGGAGCCGTAGTGGCCTACCACCTCCACGCAGTCCTGGATCTGATACCGGTAGAGTCCCGCACGGTTGGTCAGGACGAGGAAGTACCGCTCGCCCACCTCCACCTCGTGCGCCCAGAGGGTTTGGGGCCGAGACCCGTCGGCTTCGGCCTCTGGGATGAATTCGTAGAAGTTGCTCCTGAGATCGAGGACGCCGGCCCCACCGTCGGCAAGCGGCAGACTCATCCGCCCCTCGGAGGCAATGAGCCCGAGGTCGCGCAAGGCAACAGGTCCGTAGGGCTCTTCAAGGCGCTCCAGGTAGAGGCGCATGGTCCCGCCGGTCCAGCACGAAAGCAAGGTAAGGGTGGGCCAAACCTCCCGGGGCCTGAGCTTGCCAATAGAGGCCGCACGCTTTTCAAGCACCCGGGCCCGCTCGGGCCGGGGAGCCAGACGCCCACGGAGGGCCGAAGCCGTTTGCTCCGGGATCTCCTCGATGCCCCAACACGTGCCGTCCCGCACATCCCGAAGCAGCTCCTCGGTGCGCTCCTCCATGAGGTCGGCCACACGCAGAAGGGTCGAAGGGTTGGGGGTCGAGATGTGTCCCACCTCTTCCTCGAGGGAGAAGCGCACGAGGGCGTAGGTTCTTTGAGCAAAATCTTCGACGGAGGCGCAGGCCTGCGGTGCGGCCAGTGCGCGGGACAGGGAGCGAGCCTGAGTGCTTGTGGTCAGCCCCGTGATCGCGCCTATCGGGTAACCTCCGGTGGTTTTTCCGCTCACAGAGGGTGAGACCAGGGCCAGCAGCTTGTGGGTGGCAAGCTCTTCCACCAAGATCGGGAAGTCCTCAATGGCCGCCCAGGCCCATGTCGACCAGCCTTGCTTGTAAGCCCGGAGGAAGCTCGCGGTCACCGGAATCGTTTTGGGCCGACCGGTCGTGCCACTCGTAATGCAAAAACTCAAAAGCGGGTCGCGCCGGCTAACCAAGACATCTTGCTCACCGGCGGCCATACGGCTCACATCCGCCTCCAGGTCTTCGAAGACCACTAGAGGGACATCTCGCCGGAAGGCCTCCGGCCCATCGATGGTAGAGAAGGCGTATCGGCGACCGTATAGGGTGTTCCTGTTGCGGCTCAAGAGTTCTGAGAGGAGCCGCTGCTGGCTGGCCCACGGATCCTTCGTGGCGGCGACGAAGGACTCTTTCAGCCGCCGGGCCCGCCTCGCAGCGAGTCGGGTGACGATTCGGCCTAGCACGAGGCCTCCTCGAGGTGTCGGCGAAAGAAGCTTGATACCCGCTCCTGGTAGGCATCTGGGGCGGCTACGAGCCCCTCGTTGTGGCGGGCCCCGGGGACGATCCATAGAGCTTTAGGCTCGCCCGCTACGGCGAAGAGCCGCTGGGCCAGCGAAATGTCGATGTAGGTGTCCCGCTCGCCGTGGATAAACAGGCATGCCCGCCCGTTGAGGGTGGCCACGGCCCGCTCCACCGACAGGTATCGGCGGCGCAGGAGTAGGCGCATGACGCCTAAAGAGAGGTCGGTGGTGAAGCCAAAGAGGGGGTCGGGAATGTGGCGCCAGAGCCAGGGGAGGTTAACGTAGATGGGCGCGCGTTTCATGACATGCCACTTGAGGAGCTCGCGGGTGGAGAAAGCGCTCTCGGCCGCCACAGCGCGCACGGCCGGGTGAGCGGCGGCCCCGCACAAGGCGGCGTTGGCCCCCC
This sequence comes from Nitrospinota bacterium, assembly GCA_022562795.1. Lineage (GTDB taxonomy): Bacteria > JADFOP01 > JADFOP01 > JADFOP01 > JADFOP01 > JADFOP01. Next base: position 47,359 of record JADFOP010000001.1, on the reverse strand, counting down.
GCGATAATCCAAAAAGCCCTATGGAACCGCTGGCCACGTCTGGGCGATCGGAGCAGTAGGAGACTGCCGCGAGTAAATCATCCCGCTCCCTCCAGGTGGCCCAACGCTCGGGCCGGTAGCCGTCGTCCGACTGGCTCTCACCGTGGCCGCGAAAGTCGAAGGCGAAGAGGTGAAAGCCCGCCTCGGGCAAGAAATCCGCCGAACGGGCGGCCGCGTGGCGGTCACCCCCAAAGGGGTGACCGAAGATGACGCATGGGGCCTGTTTGCGACCAGGAGCCGCAACGAAGGTTCCGGCAAGAAGGGTGCCGTCCCTCGTTGTGAATCGGACCGACTCACCCTTCAGGCGCCTGCCGTCGGCGGGGCGCTCCGGGGCCGGGAGCGTCAAGAAGAGGTAGCAGACTACAGCAATCGCTGCCAGGTTAAGCAAGAGCCACGACACAAAAAGGATTGTCAGGAGATTAATAAGCATGGGCGCGATGGGCAGATTGAAGGGTAGTCGCCGGAAGGGTTCAACGGGCAACATCTGGGTAGAGGGCCCAGAACCGACACGGCGAACTCACGATACCACAGCCATTCGGTGGTGTCAAACCATTGGAGTTCATTGGAGTTACTGCCTTCTTTGGGACTCATGGACCCTCATCCCGTTGAGCGATAATGAGAACCCCCAGGCCAGATGGGCGAACGGCTGTCAGGTTGAAGCCGGCCAGAGCTAGCCGTCGGCGTACGGAGGGCCTGACCATCGGGGTGTAGGGTAGAGAGTAGGCGAATATAGCGCGGCCCCGAGGCGCAAGAAGCTCTATGACGGCCTCAGGCTCCGGCGGGGCGTTCATCACAACAACCATATCGAAGCTCCCGGGGGCGAAGGGCGGCGAGGCGGCATCCCCTGCCACGCAGGCGAGATCGGGACGGCGGCCAGCCCACAGCACGCTGGCCTGTTCAAGCATGGCGGGCGATATATCGAGGGCGACGGGGGTCGTTGCAGGAAAGCGCTCGAGCAGCAATCGGGAAGCCCGAGCGGTGCCGCAGCACATATCGAGAACACGTCTCGGCGCCGGGCCTATGAGGTGGTCACCCAGAGCCTGCCGCAGCGGTGCCTCCAGAGTCTCCCAGCCGCCAGGAAGCCGCCCCCACAAGGCCTCGTAGCGCGGCGCCAGACGACCGAAGATGGCCCCCATGGCGGCACGGAAGAGCCGGAGCCTCGTAAGACGTCGCCAGCGAAACACGGCTAAGACGGCCACGGTCGCCAAGATCCGGATGGCGTGAGTTGTCAGAGGAATCCGAGAGAAGGAAGGACTCATAGCCAGGGCTCCAAAGCCTGAATTCTACGTACGTCCGGAGAGAAAGGCAAGGAGCATCACCCCGACCCGCAAGCCCCCTTAAGGAAGTTCACCCCTTATTCCTCCAAATCAACTTGACAGATCCGACTCTAGGCCCCTAAGATACTGACCGCGTCCGATGCAGAGCGCCCACAGGATATGCGTCTGGGTGGCGCATGACAATAGCGCCATCGATTTCCTTGAAAACTTAGGGGACCAGACAACGGAGAAAACGTCTTCCGGACAGGGAAAAATCCCGCCTTGAGGAGTTTGCATTTTCCGGCGGATGGTCTATCTTATTAGTGCATTGTGGAGCGCCGTCGAGACGGGAGTGCGACCTCGCTTGGCGCCGGCATCCGGAGACTGGAATCCGAGAGGATCGATTCGATGGGAGATTTGAGCGTAACCATTCCTGAGGACATGTCAAAGGAAGAGCTCCGCGAAGAGCATTACAACGCGACCATCACACATTTTCGAGAAATTCACGAGACCCTCGTCATCTTCCAGGTCAAAGCCGACTTTCCGCTTCCGCCCTACAAGCCGGGCCAGTACGTGAGCCTCGGTCTCGGGTGGTGGGAAGACCGCTCGGAAGGATGTGGCAAAGACAAGCTCATGATGTTGGGCGAGAGGATTACCACCCTGAAGGACAACGAGCAGCCAGCCCCGCTCGAGGAGCGAGAGAAGCTGACAAACGAATACGATGTGTTGGTCCAAAAGCTCATCAAGCGCAGCTACTCAATCTGCCACCCTGTCCTCGACGAGGCTGGCGCCTTCGCCGACCCGTTGAAGGAAAATTCCCTGGAATTCTACATCACCATCATCCGGGGCTGGGACGACGGCGACACCGCCCCGCTTTTGACCCCTAGGCTAGCGCTCAAGGGCGAAGGCGACCGTGTCTTCATGCAGCCTAAGATTACGGGCTTCTATACCCTCGACGGCATTCCGAAGGAGAGCGACCTCATCTTCGGGGCGACCGGCACCGGCGAGGCCCCTCACAACCCCATGATCGCCTGGCTCCTCCAAAACGGCCACGAAGGGCAAATCGTCTCCATCAACTGCGCCCGCTACATCGAAGACTTAGCCTACGTCGACATCCACCGCAAGCTGGAGGAGCGCTTTGCAAACTACCGATACGTAGTCCTAACCACCCGGGACCTCCCGCCGGGAGTGCCCAAGGTCTACGTCCAGGACTTCATTAAAAACGGATCCCTCGAGGACATTCTCGGAAAGCCCATCGACCCGAGCATGCACTTCTTTCTATGCGGGAACCCGGACATGGTTGGCGCCCCCAAACGGGTCAAGGGAAAGTTTGTTTACCCCGACTCGGAGGGTGTCATAGAGATTCTGGAGACGGGCTACCCCGACTTTACCTCGGTGAGAAAAGACCCCGGCTGCAACATCCACTTCGAAGAGTTCTGGTAGGTCACTTCACCCCAGCGCCTCGCGCCAGGCCTCCACCATCACCTCGTCGATGTCCACAAGCACCACGCGGGCGAGCGCCGTCGCCTCAAACTCCCTGATGGCCCGGACCATCTGGCGGGCCGCCTCGTCGTGAGCCACGCCGCCGACCCCCGTTCCCATGCCTGGGATGGCGAGGCTTTCGAAACCCGCCTCATCGGCTGCCTTAAGCGCCCCCGAGGTTGCCTGGTAGACGTTCTGAGATGGGATGCGCATGGCGGGACGCTCCATGGTAGGAGCGTGGACGATGGCCTTGTATCGCTCAAGCGCCCCGGCGCCCGTGACGACGGCCTGGCCCACGGGTATGGGAGCTTGGGCCACCGCCTCGCTCTCCACCTCATCCCCGGCGGCCTTCTTTAAGAACCCCGCCACCCCGCCGCCCATCCGGCCCTGGCTGTTGGCGGCGTTGACGATGGCCTCGACCTCCGCCTCGATAAGGCTTCCGTGTACAACTGAGATTTCCATGCCTGCATCCTTTGAGAATATTTAAATGACGTAGGGCTGGCCTTACGCTCACTCACTCCTCGAGGCCACCCCAGGAGGCCTTTAGATCGAAGCGCTCTACATGGTCGTTGGAATCTGAGAGGTCGAGGCTGAAGCGGGCCTCCTCGCCGGGAGGCAGCTCCCACGGACCTCGGTAAGTGAGAGGAGGGCCGACGGGTCGGCCCTCGGCGTTGAAGCCAACGAGGGCCACAACCACCCTTCTTACGGTCTCGGAGGTGTTGTTCTTGACCTTCCCCTCGATGCGGAGGTTGCCGAGCGGGCCCCGCATGGCCTCCCGCTCCACGACGTAGACCCCCTTCGGCTCGGGCCCTACGTGGCGCCATCGCCTCTGATCGGGCAGGGCCGCGCGGGCTCGTTCGACCTTCTTGGGAGGCGCCGAGACGCCTGGGAGCTGAGGCGGGGCGAGGCTGGGCATTCGCGGCCCAGCCGTCGCGGACTCTCTGGCTTTGAGCTCCGAAGCGCGCTCGAGAAACGCCCGGTAATGGGCTCTCTTTCCCCGCCTCAGGTAGACCAGAGCCAGCGACCCAATGGCCTCGAGGTACTCCGGGTCGATCCGAACCGCCTCTTCGAGCTCCTCCTCGGCCGCCTCCAACGCTCCCCTATCGAGGTGGCGGAGCCCCTCGGCGTAGTGACCGACGGCCTCAGCCGGCGGCTCCCGGCTCCCCTGGGCCAGCGCGGCAGAGGCGAGCAGAGCGAAAGTTAGAACAACACTGAGAATGTTCGGCCAGCGCATCAGCGACCCCTCTGCCATCAGACCCCTCAACAGCTCCCGACGTTCAAGTATAGCGCGGCTCTTGGGGAGAGGAAAGACTCAAGCCGACGGAGAGGTTTTTCGTTTACACCGCTTCGGCGCCAGATGTAGACTTAAGGGCTTGGAGGAGCAATGACGGCTTACCGCACAAAGAGATGGTTTCGAGATCGGCAACGGATTGCCGCAAGAAGAGCCGTCTCTGCGCTCTGGGTCATCGCGTTGCTGGCCGGCTGCGGGCAAGAGGCGCCCCAGAGCTCCTACACCATCCTCGGCACCCAGGACTACAGCCACGGTCGCGTCGGGCGCTTCTCGGCCCGTGTGGCGGTGCGGCCGGATCTGCCCCGCGAGACGGTGCGCCTCATCGTTCGTGAGGTGACGGCGAAGGTGGTCGAGGCCCATCGGGCCGACGTCTGTTGGGTGCTCGTCCACACCGGCGAGCCGGCCACGATGGACAACCTCCTGGCCTCCACCCAGTGGGTCTCTCCGGCCCTTCCTAAAGAGGAGCGGCCCTACATCGAGGTGAGCGACGATGAGATATCCTACTCCGGGGCGAGCATCTACATCACATGGCGGTAGGCTCCGGGCGGCGGCGTCCGCCACGGCCGCTGTCGTCTTGCTCTACGCAGCTGCTTGGGCGGCCGTCCCGCCCTCCTTCTTCACGGTGTTGAGGGAAACGCGGCTGACCTCCGAGCGCTCGGTCGAGGAGCGGCCCGGCTGGAGCCCAGACGGCCGCCGCATCATCTTCGACTCAAGGCGAGGCCGCTTCACCCACATCTGGGTCATGGACGCCGACGGCTCAAACAAGACTGAGCTCACGCGCGGAGCCGTCGTCGACGCATCAGCGACATACTCGCCCGACGGCCGCCGCATCCTCTTTTACTCGACCCGCTCGGGCAACCTCGACATCTGGGCAATGGATGCCGACGGCTCGAACATGGAGCAGCTGACCAATCACCCGGCCAGAGACCTCTTTCCCAACTGGAGCCCTGATGGGAAGAGGATTGTCTGGGTTCGCCACATTCGGCGCACTAAAACCGACATCTGGGTCATGAACGCCGACGGCACAGACGCCCAGCCGCTCACCTCCTGGAGAGGGACGGACGGCGCCCCGGACTGGAGCCCCGACGGCCGCCGGATCGTCTTTCACTCCGACAGAGCCGGGAGTCGGGACATCTGGATAATGGACGCCGACGGCTCCAACAAGGAGCGGCTCACCTTCGGACGCGCTGCGGACCTCGCGCCCACCTTCCGGCCCGGCGGGAGCGTCATCGCCTGGTTCAGCGCCCGAAGCGGCAACCTCGACATCTGGATCATGGCGCCCAACGGCGATAACCCCCGCCAGCTTACCCACCACCCGGCGAGGGACTGGTCTCCCTCCTGGAGCCCCGACGGGATGCGGATAGCCTACTTCTCCGACAGGGCCGACGGCCAGGGCGACATCTGGGTCATGGAGCTGGGCTTCTCGTTCTAAGCCGCCGCATCCTGCCCGTCGTCCCATCCGGCCTCTCAAGCCGCCCCTTGACTACATGGTTTTGTGCCCGTGTAGGGACAGGGCCGACCAAAGGTCGCTTGCGACTCCCTGTCCGCAAAGAAAACCCGGACAGCCTAAAGGCTGTCCCTACATCGTCGTGTGCCTTTGTAGGGACAGGGTTACCCCTGTCCGCACCTCCGGGTAGTCGGGCGACCAAAGGTCGCTTGCGACCCCCTGACCCCGACTCCTTTTAATCCCTAAGGTCTTGGGCGCAGCTATTGTTACAAAAGAAGGGTCGCCTCTTATAGGTCGTGCTCGTTACGTGGTAGCAAGCCCCCTCTTCGCGTGGATGCGTTAGTCATCCCATTACGTTCGAGTGGTGTCGGGGTCAGGGGCGACCCCGACTACCCTAAAATAGTAAAAAATCGCTTCCCATTCGTGAAGTGCGGGAAGTAAGGGAAGTACGAGACGACAAATCGGACACCCATCCGCCTAAGGCGGACCTAAGGCGGATTCCACCGAGGAGCGTCCGAGGGGGTCTATAGAGATGCAAGGGGCCGCTGGGTCGGCCCGGATTGGTTCGCGAAAAGGTTCCCGGCGGATTTCCCTCCCACCTGGTGGACTGCGAGCCTTCCGGCCTCCCGGTGGCCCCCTTCAATACTGCCTCAACTAGACACGACCGCCTATTACTTCTTGTCTCAAGGGGCCGGTTCTGATACAAGTATCCTAGAGAATATCTTTCAGCCGTTAGTTTTCTCCCTCCCCGAGGCTGGCCCATGGAAGATGCTTTCCGCCCCCTGGCGGTGCTGGCTGGCGAGGACCTCCGAGAGGCCCTCCGAGGCGAGCCGCCCTTAGTCGAAGGCCTCCTAGACCCGGAGACCCAACTTCAGCCCAACGGGATTGAGCTTACGCTCAAGAGCGTGGTTGCGCTCGTTGGGCCCGGAAGCCTCGGATTCGACAATCGAGACCGCTCGTTGGCAAGCGGGCGTCCCAAGGCCTTCGATGAGGAGGGCTGGGTCACGCTGGCGCCTGGGGCCTACCGGATCGCATTCACCGAGCTGGTCCACATCCCAAACGACGTCTTCGCCATCGCACGGCCGCGATCGAGCCTCCAGCGTAGCGGGGCTACCGTCGAGACGGCGCTTTGGGACTCGGGCTTCCAGGGGGCCAGCGAAGCCCTGCTTGTGGTCCACAACCGCCACGGCTTTCGCCTCCGCCGCGGGGCCCGGCTCATACAGTTAATCTTCTTCAAGATGCTCGAGGCGGTTGAGGAGCCCTACGCCGGGCGCTACCGCTCCGCCACGCAGGCGGAACTCTTTCAAGGAGGGCTCACGTGATTACCGTCGTCCGCGAACCCAGGGTCTACCTGATGGGCCGGCCCTCGCTTGTCAAGGAGGGCTGGAAGGCCTTTTTCGACGATGAAGGGGTTGGGGTCACCATTGCGGGAGAGCAGGTCACCGACCCGCCTCAGGCGGGCGAGGAGGCCCCGCTCCACTGGGAGACCGACACGGACAACGCCGCCGAGCTGCTCTGTATGGCGGCGGGCAAGATCTGCTACGACGCCTTCGGCAAGGGCCGCTCAGACACCGGGGAGTACCTGGGCCACATCATCGAATCGAAGCACGGAAGCGTATTAGAACACGCCGTTTGGAACTTCATCATCGCGGGGGTGAGCCGGGTCTTCTCGCACGAGCACGTCCGCCACCGGGCGGGCATCGCCATCAGCCAGCGATCCCAACGCTACGTCTCGGAGAGCGCGAGCGGCCAGGCGCTGCTGCCCATGATCGAGGCCAACCCCGAGGCCAAGCGGGTCTGGGAGGAGGCGGTAGCCCAGTCACAGGGGGCCTACGACAAGCTTGTGCAGCTTTTGGCCGAGGACCTCCGGGAGCATCTCGATAAAACCCTCCTGGTCAAGACCGTCCGGAGCGCTGCCCGGAGCGTCATGCCCAACTCCACCGAGACCTACCTTTTTTGGAGCGCCAACGCCCGGGCCCTTCGCCACTACATCGAGATGCGCGGCTCCCGCGACGCCGACATCGAGATACGCAAGGTGGCCATCCAGATGCTCAAGATCATGCAGCGAGAGGCCCCGAACCTCTTCGGCGACTACCGCCTGGTCGACCTGCCCGACGATACCCAAGAGGCCCAAACCGAGCACACGAAGGTTTGAGGCGGGCTATTTTAGATCCTCTGAGGGTTTTTATTGGGAGACCCTCTAAAGGCTGAACTTGTAATTTTTATCACTGGTCATTCGTCTAAAGGTAGTAGAATGGCTCCCGACCCTTTTTCACATCTATATGTCTTGAGTCGGCTGCATGAAAAATCAAATTTGGGAGTTTTATCCACCTAATTATATGGTAGAATGAAGATATGAATCTGGACGATCTGCTTCGTGAGCATCTTTCGCCAGAACTAGCCAATCTCAAGAATCCCCAAACGGATATACCCAAGATAGCCAAAAACCCCCAAGCTATCCAATCCATTCAATCTGCAATATCCCACCTTTCAACGACTCATACACTGTATCTTCGTGACGCCCGAGAAATGGATATTATAGACAACGAAAGCACCCATCTCGTCGTAACGTCCCCGCCTTACTGGAACCTCAAAGAGTACCCATCTCGTCGTGGGCAACTTGGGTCTATCACTGATTACGAATTGTTTCTCGAATCGTTGCTGCCCATTTGGAAGCATTGTTTCCGCATCCTCGTCAAAGGAGGACGTTTGGTAATCGTTGTAGGCGATGTATGCCTGTCCCGCCGCAAACACGGACGACATATGGTCGTTCCACTTCACGCCTCAATTCAAGAGCAGTGTCGAGGCCTGGGCTTCGATAACCTAGCACCCATCATATGGTACAAGATCACGAACGCTCAATACGAGGTTGAAAATGGCTCTCGATTTCTCGGGAAACCTTACGAGCCCAACGCGATCATTAAGAATGATATTGAGTATATTCTCATGCAGCGAAAGCCAGGGGGTTACCGTAGGCCTTCGGTGGCTGCCAGACTCCTAAGCGTCATCTCGGAAGAAAACCACCGAGAATGGTTTCAGCAAATCTGGACAATTCCTGGAGAATCAACGAGAAATCATCCCGCACCGTTCCCCTTAGATTTAGCTGGGCGATTGGTGCGCATGTTCAGCTTCGCCGGCGATACGGTGGTCGACCCCTTCATGGGGACGGGAACGACGAATCTGGCTGCGGCAAAGTGGGGCAGAAACAGCATAGGATTTGAAATTCATCCCTCTTACCTTGATCATGCGCACAAGAGGCTGAGCTCCAAGACCAGCGGACTGTTCTCCTCTGCGGCCCTCAGGGTCGTCTCCTCTACATAGAACAACACCTAGAATGCCCTTCACAAGATGGAATAACCTGAGCGCAAGAATTATCGCTGAGCATCTCTCGTGGGAAGACGTGAGGGATGATCTATTGAGGGTAATTCAAGAGCTCGACAGCTTGAGGAAGGGCGGACTCGTACCAGAAGGCAAGTACAGACAAAAGGGTAACGCCTTCAAGGATACAATAGCAGCTTTGGCAGAGTCGAGATGTGGCGTCCAGCTTACCGAGCGTCGTGTCTCTGGTCGAACGGATATCCATACGGTCGACATCACCCTCACGGTCGATGCCCGCGCAGGCCGGAATGTAAGCGCCGATGCCGTAGTAATCGCGGGGGAATTAAAGATGATTGGAAGCCCAGAACATCGTAGCGGGGAAGAACTAAAACCAGAGCGAACGATATCGATCGATATCGACAAGAGGGTGAAAGAGGTAAAGTACACGCCCGTCGACTTGAAAAGGTATGTAAACCCAGAAACCGAGGGCGGGTGGGGAGAATTCGTCGAGGAAACCTTCCCACTATTTTTTAGTGGATGGATGATGCGACTAGCAAGCGCCGATCGTCTAGAACATATCGTTGCCAAGTTGGAGGGAATGACGGAATATAACAATTTTGTCGCAGCCGCTATCTACAAAGAAAAAGACGACCGGTATCATTGGGTTGATATAACTAGCGAAAACCCAAAAATCCTTGGTATAGGGGAATTGATCGATCGCATTTGCCATTTGGCTGAAAGGATAGAGTAGGCAATACCCTACCGATCCGAACTTATCGAAATCCTTCATTTAAAACGTAGTACTTAAACATTATTCCCACCCTTTTAAAAGAAAACCTTACGGGTTATCTAGGGTCATGTGAAGTCATCCCTCCCGGCGTGCGCCGTCAGTGAGCGGGACGATGGGGCCCGAGCCGTCCATGACGGCCAGGAGCCCCTCGGGCCCGGCCCGGCCCCTGAGGCGGCCCACAGCCTCGTCGAGGCTGGCCACGGACCTGAACGGTGTGGCGGCCGCAGCCACCCTCGGGGGAACGCCCGACAACAACGTAAGCTCCACGCCCGGCGGAAGTAGGGCGTCCATATAGCAGGGAAACAAGATCTGGCGAAGGAGCGTTTTGGCCCCGAGGCCAGCCGGGCAGGGCCCAGCGACACAGATCCCTCCGCCGGGCCTCACGACGCGCGCCGCCGCCGGAAGAACCTTCAAAAGCTGGAAGAGATTGATGGTCCTCGGGTGAGAGGCTCCGACGATCACCGCTTCGGCCCGGGGCGTTTCGACCTCGTAGATGGAGCGGGCGATCTCCACACCGGCGCGGTGGGCGCCCACGGGGTGGCCGGCTACGAAGGAGGCCGGCTGCCCATCGGCAGCCGGGACGACATTGACAATGAAGATGGGCGGAAGAAGCGAGACCGACCTTTCAAGCTCGGCCCGAACGACGTTGCCCTCCACGAGGCCCGCTCTGGCAGAGGCGTGAAGAATCTTCAGGTGGTTTCCCACAATGGTCGAGCGGCCCGCGGCACCGGGCACGACGGCCTTGATGCCGCCGGAGTATCCGGTTAGGAAGTGGGGCGTAATCTGTCCCAGGGCGACGATGAGGTCAGCCTCGGCGCAGAGCCGGTTGATCGAGAGGCGGTTCGGCGCCGCCGCCCGGATCGCGAGCAGCCCCCGGGATAGGCGCCCGGCGAGACCCCTGGCCGTCGGCCTACGCCAGGCGTCCTTCAACCCCAAGCCGACCTGGGAGGCCACCCACGAGAGGTCGAGACCCGGGGTCGAACCCAAGAGACCCATATCAACGAGGGAGCGCCGGTCCCTGCCATCATGCTGGTGTATGGGCAAGCGGCGAAGAATCTCTTCGGGCAGGCCCATCGCATCGAGCGGCGATGGGCCGTGTAGCCCGCCGCCGACGAGCAGCGTGACCTCCCGTCCCTCAAGGGCCTCCAGGGCGGCCTCCAGCATGGGGCCCTGTGGAAGCCTTCGGGTGGCGTCGGCCAACACCACAACCACGCTTCGGGCGCCCCTGGCCATCTGCTCCAGTGGAGCGCTTTCAACCGGGCATAAGATGGCCTCCCGTACGGCGGAGAGCACGTCCGCCACCGGCGGAGTGGGCCTGGCGCCCAAGGCTACGGCCGGGCCTTTCGGTTCTACCGCGAGGCAAACTTCACCGTAGGGCAGGCTCAAGGACGCGGTGGAAATCGGAGAGCGAGGCGTCACGGGGTGTTGGAGACGCCTATCGTCATTACTAAGGGCAGACCCCGGAAGATGGAGGTGTGGCGGATGCCCCTGAAGCCGGCCCGTTGAAAGAGCTCCGCGAATTCGGGCTTCGAGCAGTGGTGCACGTTCCTCTCCACAGTCTCGACAATTCCGCGGAAGATGAGTTTGCCCAGCGGTCCGTCTATGGAGCCGTCAACGACGCACGCAATTCCGCCGGGCTTGAGCACGCGAGCCATCTCATTTACCACCTTCCCCTGGCGGGGGTAATGGTGGAAGGAATTGGAGCAGACCACGACATCGAAGCTCCCTTCGGCGAAGGGCAGAAATTCGCTATCGCCGCGGGTAACGTGAAAGGGGTCGTGGTCGATCCTCTTGGGCACCGCCCGGGCCAGCATGTGGGGAGAAAGGTCAAGGCCCCAGACGACGCTTTTTGGGAATGCGTCCTTGAGGCTCCTAAGCAGCACACCCGTGCCGCAACCCACATCGAGCACAGCAAGGTCGGAGCGCCCGAGCGACTCGATCTCCCGCATCACCAGGCCGTGAGCGGGTCGAAAGAGAAACCACTGGAGGGGGTTGCCATCGTATAGGGGCGCCCACCACCTAAATTGAGTGCTGGTGCGCCTCTCGAGCTTACTCAAACTCTACTCCTCCGATTTGCCCAATAATATATCACACCGACGGCGAGGCGGAAATCAACTAACTCCCTACTTCTTGAACAAGGAAGGATAGACGAGATTTAATAAATTTACTGATTGTTCTATTCTCTTTGGCCGCTGCACGCTGCAAATCTTCATAATTATGGATACTTAGCAAATCTCTCAGCATCGCACTATTTACAGCCCCAAGTGGTTTAGCCAAAGGATCGGTTGTTCTTATAGATACGTGAGCATTCTTATGCTTTCCCGTGGTCTTCGATGGAAAATAGAACGTTAATACTTTTCGCCGATTTACCTTGCTTTTCCACCGCTGCTCAAAAAGCCGTATCCCCTCTTCCAGTTGCTCTCGTAATGAACTTTCATCAATTTTAGCCAGCTCACTCTTAAAAAGATCCAGAAAACGTTGAAAGTCCCTAATTTCTACAAAATTTCGTTTGCAGTTTGGACAGTAGACAACACGTATTTTCCGCAGGGCGATTTGGTCGTTGTATAGCGGAACATCTATAATTCTTTTTCTAAGCCGCTTAGCAGAACAATGAGGACATGGCTCGATAATTTTCCTTGTACGAAGGTTGACTACTTCACCCTTCTCAATGAGGTCAGACAAGTCCGAGCGCTCGAAAAACTCTACATCTTCTCCGGGGGGGAATTTAGCTTTGGGGTGTTTTGGCATCCCTTTTTCTATAGGACTCATCGCAAGTACCCTCACGGTTTGGACTTATGGAAAAGATATCACCTTGCCCTTCGAAATGACTTCTTTTCTTTGGAGGTCATTTCTCGAGCCGTTACCGGCTTGAAATCACCTTTTCTCAATCTATCTAGAATTATAACCAAATGCCGACCAGATAGGGTCTTTCCCAAAATCATGAACCTATTTTTCCCAACACGCCTTGTCAGAAAATCGCTGTCCCAGATGACTTCTTCTACCTCCTCTGGATCGACTTGATGTTCTGCGATTATCTTCCCTACTACCGCCTCGTCCCACTCGAGGTAGTCAATAAACATGTCCCCAACTCCTGAGTTATCCGCAACCTTTGTCGAATCATAACTAGACTCTCTCTTAGACGGAGATGGGGCTCAGCTACTTTCAGAAGATACTACAATGTAGTATATTGTTCAAGGAAAAAATGGCGATGTATGATGGGAAAAAGGGAGACACGGGCGCTTAACGGCTTTAGACCTTAGGCTCTTCGATACCCCACTTGCCGGCTATGCCTCCCTACCGCCCCCAGTCGCGGGCGTAGCGGAAGTCGGCCTCGATTGTCCGGTCGGATATTTTAGCGATTACGGGCGGGCGCCGCTTGAACTGACTACCCTGGACCATCCCCACCACGCGGCGGACGAAGTCATCAGGGAATCCTGCCTCCACGCACTCCTCGGGGCTGTGGCGTCTATCCACCAGGTAGTAGAGAAGCTGGTCCACGTCGGGGTAGCCGAAGCCCAGCTCACCCTCGTCGGTCTGGCCCACCCATAGGTCGGCCGAGGGGGCCTTGCCGATGACCTCGGCGGGCACTCCCATCCACTCGGCGAGCTGCCAGACCTGGCTCTTGTAAAGATCACCGATGGGGTTTAGGGCGCTGGCCATATCGCCGTAAAGGGTACCGTAGCCGAGCAGGAGCTCGCTCTTGTTGCTGGTGCCAAGAACGAGAGCCTTCAGGAGGGCTGAGTGGTCGTAGAGGATGGTCATGCGCTCGCGGGCCATTTTGTTCCCCCGCCGGTTCTGGTCGGCATCGGGACAGCTCTCGAAGTAGGCATCGATCATGGGGGTAATCTCAATGTGGAGGGAGTGGATGCCCGACTGGCTTACGACCTGCCGGGCGTGCTCCACGCTCTCTGGGGCCGAGGACTTGTACGGCATCATGATGGCGGTTACGTTCTCAGGGCCCAGGGCCCGGGCGGCGAGCAGGGCACAGAGGCTCGAATCCACCCCGCCCGAGAGCCCCAGTACCACCCGGGAGAAGCTCATCTTGGTGACCTCATCTCGGATAAAACCGTTGAGCATCGTCTCGGCCAGGGCTGGGTTGATCTTCAGCCACTCCAAGGCCGGGGTCTGAAAGGTAGACTTCATTGCTGGCGGGCCTCTAAGATTCGCTGAAGCTCTCGGAGGGTAATGGAGAGGTCCTCGTCGCGCAGGGTCGTGTCGATAATTCGGCGGCGGCGGATTTCTGCCAAGTCCACCTTGCAGGTTACAAAGGCCTCCTCGAAGTAGGGAGCCTTGAGCAGCCGACGGCCGTCGGGCCCCAGAACCTCCGAGCCGCCCCAGAAATTGACGCCGTCTTCGTAGCCCACTCGGTTGACGAAGATGACGACCTGGGAATACATCTGAGCGTAATTGGCGGTGAGCCGCTCCCAGGTCTCGGTGATAGTGAGGCGGTCGGCCTCGGTAATGCCCCGGCCCGGGCTAGAAGCTAGGATAACCAGCAGGTCGGCGCCGTCCTGCCAGAGGCAATATGCCGCCGAGGTGTGCCAGAGGTCTTCGCACAGCGCAAGCCCCATGCGACCGAAGCGGGTATCGGCAGCACGGAAGCGGTCGCCCTGAGCGAAGTAGCGCTGCTCTTCGAACATACCGTACGTGGGCAGGTAGACCTTTCGATGGTGGTGGACGGGGAGGCCGCCGTCGAACAGCGATGCGGCGTTGTAGTAGAGGTGCTGGGGGCCCTCTTCGACGTAGCCGAGGATGATGGCCATCGAGTTGCTCGCCTCGGCGATCTCGGCCAGGGCGGGGCTATCCCTCGTGCAGGCGGCGTATGGGACAATATCCTTTAGAAAGTAGCCGGTCAGGGCCAGCTCGGGAAACACGAGGAGGTCGACCCCAGCGGCGCGCGCCCGCTCGATTACATCGCGCACGATGGCCCGATTCTTCTCCACATCTCCCAGGGTGGGTTGAATCTGACCGAGGCCGATTGTGATAGTTGGCACTCGACACCTCCGCCTCTCTCGGTGGAGCGATGGTAGCACAAAGGGCCGCGTCCAGGCAACGAGGGGAGAAGCGGGGGAGACAATGAGTAAGCACAACAGTGCTATATAACCATCCTCAAAACAGGATGTTACCGGAAGCCTCGACCCCCAACGCCCCTTGCCACCCCCCATGCGGTGTGATTTAATCGATGCCGGAAGGAGCCCGCGTAATGCGACCGTGCAGGCTTAGGCCCATCTTATTCGGGCCGCTTTTTTGTCTGATAGCATCTGTGGCGGCCGTCGGGCCCGCGCTGGGAGCCGACCGCCTATGGCGGGAAGCCACACCGCCGAAGGGGCCAACGGTTCTTACCAGCCACCATTTCTCCAGGCTCGCCCGGCAGGTCAACCCGGCGGTGGTGAGCATTTTAACCACCCAGCTACGCCGAGGCGAGCGCAACATCGGGCTTCCCCTCATCCCCTTTCGCCTCCGGGTGCCGGCTACCTCCCACGGCAAGAGCCTGGGAAGCGGGTTTCTCATCCATCCCAGCGGCTACATCCTAACGAGCGACCATGTGGTGGCCGACGCCGAGGCCGTCCACGTGATGCTCAAGGACGACCAGAAGCCGAGGGAGGCCCGAGTCGTGGCCCGCGACCCGAGCCGGGAGGTGGCCCTCCTTAAGGTCACCTCCCCCGAACCCCTGCCGACCCTCGCCCTGGGTGACAGCGATCGGATCGCAATCGGAGAGCTCGTGATGGCTGTGGGCAACCCTCTGGGGCTTTCCCACACAGTCACGACGGGCATCATCAGCGCCAAGGGGCGCATTATTGACGAGAAGGCCCAGCGCTCCTACGACCTCCTTCAGACCGACGCCTCCATCAACCCGGGCAACTCCGGCGGGCCGCTGGTCGATTTAGGAGGGAGGGTCATCGGAATTAACACCGCGATTGCGGCCAGGGCCCAAGGAATCGGCTTCGCCGTGCCCATAAACGTCGCCAAGGAGTTTTTGGCCCGTCTCCCAGGGCCTTAAGCTGGAGGTCCCCGTTATGAAGAGAGTCCTCATTGCCGCCGCCCTCTGCCTGGCGCTCGCCTCCTGCCGAGGCTGGAAGTCCTCCGGGGCCCCTGCCGCGCCATCGCCCACCCAGGGCACGGCGGCCGTTCAGGCGACCATCGGCGACTCCGGCAGGTAGCCCCGAGCTGGCTGTCGCCTTGCGCCGCCCGGCGGCCTCGGCTAGAATGCCGCCCGTTGTACCTCCCCGTAAACCACTCCGGAGGACCCCGTGCCATATCAGCGCGAGCTCGCGGTGACCGTCGAGGCCGCCCAGGCCGCCGGCCGGCTTCTCATGAAGCACTTCGGCCAACCCGTCCGCACCACCCACAAGGGGGCAATCGACCTCGTCACGGAGATGGACACCGCCTCGGAGCGGCTCATCTTCGAGGCCCTCCAGGGCGCATTCGGCGACGATGGGTTGCTCTCCGAAGAGGCCCCGCCTGAGCATCTCGAGCGCCCAAGGCGCTGGATAATCGATCCTCTCGACGGGACGACCAACTACGCCCACGCTATTCCCATCTTTGCCGTCTCGATCGCCCTCGAGGTGGACGGGGCCCTCGTTGTCGGCGTGATCGAGGATCCCGTCCACGGCGAGACCTTCACCGCCACCTCCGGCGGCGGGGCTTTCTTGAACGGCGAGGCGATCCGCGTCTCCGATGTGACAGAGCTCGCCGAGGCGTTCCTGGCGACCGGATTTCCCTACGACATCCACACCGCCTCGGTCACCAACCTCGACCACTTCGAGCACTTCGCCCGGCGGGCGCTGGCAATCCGCCGGCCCGGTGCAGCTGCCATCGATCTGGCCCACACGGCCAGCGGCCGCTACGACGGCTTCTGGGAGCTGAAGCTCAAGCCCTGGGACGTGGCTGCGGGAGCCCTCCTCGTTGAGGAGGCAGGCGGCCGGGTGAGCACCTTCAACGGCGAGCCCCTCGACATCTACAAATCAGAGATTTTGGCGTCCAACGACCTGCTGCACGAAGCCATGATGGAGGTCCTCAGCCTCGGCCGAAGGCCCTCGGAAGAGGGTTGAGAGGCAGGAGAGGAGTTCTGCTCGAGCATCAATCCCGCCTCCAGGCCCCCCGCCAGTGAACCAGCGCAGCCCCCACAGTATCGGCGAGCCAATCCCCTGCGGTCGCGTCGCGGCCGGGGACGAACGATTGATGAAACTCGTCGGTGAGTCCGTAGAGGGACGCTATGACGACTGCGATGAGCACTCCCTTCCTTCCTTCAATTCCCAACGCCCGTCCGAGCAAGAAACTCAAGACGGCGTACTCCAGGGCGTGAAGCACCTTGTCCGACCACCAAAATAGGGGAGGGAGTGGAAGTTCCTCCGAAGGGAGGGAGGAGAGATAGAATATGAGCCCACAGTAGAGGGCAACGACCAACCAGCGACCAAGGGGCTTCGGCATATCGGCGACCATTATAGTCGCTACCGACCCTCGTTCCTACTGCTACTATGGTTTCATCCTACGTGTCAAAATGGGGAGAATCGTTTGCTTGAATGATCCCACTTTATTTCGAAGGGCTCTATTTTCACTTCCTTGGATAAGGAGCTATCAACGTATCCGATCTCTGAGATATTACGGCCTGACATGGCGAGGATCGTTTTAGCCCGAGACACGTCATCTTTAGAGACGATGACGCAAAACCCAATACCCATATTGAAGACCTGAAACATTTCATGAAGCTCCACAGGGCCGCTTTCTCGGATTACATGGAATATTGGGTGGGTCTGCTCTTCCGGTAGATTATCAATAACGAACCCCATAGATGTCGCTGACCGTGAAAGATTTCCGAATCCATCGCCTGTAATATGTGCGAGCCCTTTGACGGGTATATCCGATTGGAGAACCTCGACCACTTCGCTCACGTAGATGAACGTCTCCTTCAACAATTCCTCTCCAAGGGAGACGCCCAATTCAGGAACATACGAGTCTACTTTCAAGCCCCGCCGTTCGAGCAATACCTTTCTGGCCAGCGAGTACCCGTTGCAGTGTAAGCCGTTGCTCGATATCCCGAGGACAATGTCACCATCTTGGATGGCATGGCCCGCGATTATTTCGTCAAGCTTTACGAGGCCAATAGCCGTCCCAACGAGGTCGAAGCCCCAATCAGGCCTCACACCGTCAATCATGGGCTTGATTTGCGCCAATTCGCCGCCGCAGATATTGATGTTCGCTTGTCTGGCGCCCTCGGCCAAACCAATTCCTATCTCCTCCAATAGCCTTTCATGGGGAACCTGAACGGCCAGGTAATCGACCATGGTGATAGGCGTTGCGCCTACACAGAGTAGGTCGTTGACATTCATGGCGACACAGTCGATCCCGATGGTATCGTATTTATCCATCATTTGCGCTATCAGGATTTTCGTTCCAACGCCGTCGGTGGCAAGCGCGACCCCAAGATTCGGGCCGATCTCCACAACATTGGCGAAGGTTCCTATATCCAACCGCTGCGGCGCTCCCAATCCGCTGACTTTATCGAGGGATTTCAGGAGAAGAGCCAAGGCATCAGCGCTTGTGACCCCTGCGTCTTCGTAAGTGATGGGTTTATTCTTCACCATGCTGGAACTCATTCGATGTTAACTTAAACAAATGCCTCATGGGGTTAACCATTGCCGGAGGCAGGGGCGGGTCGCCGCTAGACGGAGACGCCGCTTCAAAAATATTTTTGCCCAAGAGGTAATCCCGGAAATAAGCGAGGTGCCGGGGGACGGAATCGAACCGCCGACACGGGGATTTTCAGTCCCCTGCTCTACCGACTGAGCTACCCCGGCCTCCCCCGTGGCACGGGCGTAAGGCTACCGCGCCAACGGGCCAAAGCCTACCCCACTCGTCCGGGCAGGTCAAGGGGTTTTGCCTGGAGCGACCAATAGCCGACCTTGCCTTTCGTCCATCGGACCACTATGATGGAGGCGTCCACACGGCCAAGGCAGAAGGGAGCTCCCATGACCTATCCCCGCAGGGGCTACGCTGGCTACCACGGCGTTTTCGGGGTTGTGATGACCGGCGATCGGGGCTTCATCCGTTTCGTTTACTCCGCCCTGGCCGTGATGGTCATCATCGTCTTTGTGGCGGACGCCTTCTTTAGCCCCCTCCAGCCGCCTCCGCCACCCCAACCCACGCCCGAAACCCTCACCTACAACGAAGAGCTCAGCTGGGGGACGATGGTCCTCCACTACCTCTTAGGGTTGTTCATCTCCGGGCTCATCATGCTCCTGGCCATCTACCGGGATGGAACCATCCAGCGGCGCTTGTTTCGGTGGCGCTGGTCCCTCTGGCAGAAACACGGGCAGGCCGCCCTCGTTGGAGAGGAGCCCCAGGGGTGGATTATCCGGCGGCTGGCGCGGCTTTTCGATCCCACCCAGGCCCGCCTCGACACGTTCTACCAGTGGCTCGCCGAGGCTAACTCCGCTTTCGAGGAGGGACGGCTCGAGACGGCCGTCGAGACTTACCGCAGGGCTGCCATCCTGAGACCGACCTCGGTCGTCGCCAGGGTGAACCTGGGGGCGGCCCTAGGGCGGCTGGGCCGTCACGCAGAGGCCCTAGAGGTCTTCCGGCAGGTGCTGGCCTCCGATGGGACCAACGGTGATGCCTTAAAAAACGCCGCCGTGGCCCTGGTTAGGATTGGCCGTCCAGCCGAGGCCGAGGCGATCCTCGCTCCCCACCTCGCAACTCACGGACGGGACGCCGAAGCCTGGTGGCTGGCGGCATTGTGCCGTGCCGCCGACCCAGAGGCGGGAGCTATCGAGGTGGCCGAGGCGCTCGAGCGGGCCTGCCGCCTGCAACCCTCTCGGAGGGACGCCATCGGCGGCGAGTCGGCTTTCGGGCCCTACCTGACCCACCCAGCTATTAGAGCCCTGCTGCCCTCCGCTCCCGTAGAAGTGT
Organism: Nitrospinota bacterium; assembly: GCA_022562795.1. Lineage (GTDB taxonomy): Bacteria > JADFOP01 > JADFOP01 > JADFOP01 > JADFOP01 > JADFOP01. The sequence goes on along the minus strand of JADFOP010000001.1, from coordinate 27,827 downwards.
AAAGCCCCCTAAGCCTCTCTCCTTGCAAACCACCCCGTTGGGACGTATCTTTTTACGTAGACAGTGAATCTGTCATCTCACCAGGAAAAACGCGAAAGGAGGGCCACCATGCGCACGCTCGCGTCCATCGCGGCATTCGTACTCCTGACCCTTGCTCCAGCGGGGGCATCTGCAACCGATCCGGCCGCGGGGGCCTCTGCAACCGACCCGGCCAATGAAATGACATCTCAAATGCACGAGTGGGTCAACTACGAGCGGCCCCCCTTCGAGCCGGTGGAGGTCCAGGTTGACGGCGCGAAGCTGACCGTCCTCGACGCGACCATTGAGAGCCATCCCTTTGAGGACGATACCACCATCGTGAAAGTCACGATGCGGGCCCACCGTGGGGAGAGCCCCGCTACGGTGAGCCAGGCGGCTCTTAAGCACCTCAATGGCTCCTCCTACCCCGTGGCTTACGTCAAGGCGGCCCCAGGGAAGGTTCTGAAGGAGCAGGGCTTCAAGGTCTATACCTTCAAGCTGCCCGAGACCGACCAGGAGTCTTTGAAGAGCCTTGAGGTGACCGTGGCCTCTGCGAAAGAGGGAGCCGAGCCGACCTCCACACAGGTGGAGCTCGACCTGGGTGAGCAGGTGCGCTTCAGCGACCTGGACTTCGCCACCTTCTCGGCCCTGCCGGCCTTCCTCATGTTCTTCTACTACATAATCACCACCTCGAGCGCCTTCTGAGGCAGCCGAAAACCTCCAGCGGCATCGAGAGAAAAATCGGCCTTCCTCAGCCCTGCACGCCGAGGTGCTTCCGATATGGTTTAGCTTGATGCGAGATTCTGCATTATGCAAACTGATGTTCAGTTATTGAAACACAGGGTTTTTAACACCAATATGTTATAATTTATTTGACTTCGTAAAGGGTAAACCGTCATGTCTATAGGCAAACTCGAAAGTATTCAACTACGTGAATTATGGAAGCACGAGGAGCGCGACTTTTCTGCTTGGCTAGAGAACAATATTGATGCACTAGAAGATGTTCTGGACATATCCCTCACCGCAGTGCAGCGAGGAAAGAAAGCTGGACCGTTTCAGGTTGATCTCGTCGCCGAGGATGGTGACGGAAATCTCGTTATTATAGAGAACCAACTCGAAAGAACAGATCACGACCATCTCGGAAAGGTGCTGACCTATCTTACTAACCTTGAAGCGAAGACCGCCATCTGGATAACGAGTGAACCACGTCCTGAGCACATTAGGTCTGTTGCATGGCTCAACGAGGCGACCCCAGTAGACATTGCTTTTTACCTCGTCCGTTTGGCGGCTTATAGTATTGGCGATTCCCTCCCAGCGCCTTTCTTCACAGTCATCGTCGCTCCCAGTGAAGAGGCAAAGGAAATAGGGGGAGATAAGAAGGAACTCGCAGAAAGGCATAAACTTCGCAAGCAATTTTGGAAACAACTCCTGGACCGGGCAATAGAAAAGGGTGTTACGCTTCATGCCAGCATTTCTCCGGGTACGGGCAATTGGATTAGCGCTGGGGCGGGCAAGGCCGGGTTAAGTTTTATCTATGGGGTTTGGCTCAAGGAAAAGACGGCTGTCGAATTATACATTGATACGGGAGATAACGACCAGAACAAACGCATCTTTGACCGCTTTCATTCTAAGAAGGAAGAGATAGAAGCAGACTTTGGTAGTCCCCTCCTTTGGGAACGCCTTGACGAGAGGCGTGCTTCGCGAATTCGGGCATTCATTCTAAAGGGTGGCCTGAAAGACGACGAAACCAGTTGGGTGTCTATTCAGGATGCGATGATTGATACTATGGAACGCTTCTCAAAAGCTATAAAACCCCATATTCAGTCTTTGCGTGAGTGAAATGTCCAAGTGTAAGAAAAGTGCATGTGTGTGCTGTTCGCTTCGCTCACTAAAACATTTCCCTCCTACGTTACCGTCACTGAGAACCCAACCCCTCCATTCTAGCTTATCTTCCCCTGTGTCAATATTTTGACGCTTGGAGAGAGGGCTTCCTGCCTACGAAGAGAGAATGGCGCGCGCGATGGCCCGCTCCTTTTTGCGCGACCCCTCTTCGCCAAGACCATCCACGCTCCGCCAGAGGTTGTGGGCTGCAATTTCGGGGGATAGGTCAGGGGCGAGAAGAGCCATGTAGTGGGCCAGCTCTTGCTCGGTGAGCCGCCGGTGCCGGGCCGATCGGCGAGACTCGCCGATGTTCCACTCGCCAGCCGGTCAGGCGGGAAAGACGATGAGGCTCTCGCCCTCCAGCAGGAAGATACTGTAATCCCCGTTGGCCCTAACTATGGAAAGCAGTGTCTCTGGAAGATCGTATTCAACGTGGCTCATTGAAACCTCCTGCTTGAAAGGTGGCTCGCCGACGATGCCCCGTCAACCGACGAGAAGAGAGGTAAGAGTCCCAAGATTTCCTTCGCCTGGCGTCCTTTTTGTGGTATAAGGGCGCCATCGCCCACTTCTCGTCCACTTAAAAAGATACATTGCCCATGAGTGAGAAATTTCTCGACCGGCTCAAGCAGATTCTTGATAAGAAGCTCTACACCATGCCCCAGGAGCAGAGGGAAGCCGAGCTAGCCGCCGGCGATACCTTCGTCAAGAAGCACTTTTCCCAGATGGCCTTCAACGACATCTTCAACCTCCTTAAGCAAAACGCTGCCGGGATCGCCTTCACCATCGAGAGCAAGCTCGTCGGCAGGAGTAAGTCCTATGAGCGCACCAGTGATGAGAGCTTCATCATCACCGTGGATGCGGTTCAGGCCAACGTGGAGCTTAAGGAGGGCTACATCGACGCAACCATCACCAAGGGCGACCCCCCTGAGGAGACACGCACACTCACCTTCCGCGCCACAGTTCAAGACGGCTCCATCTTCCTGACCCGCGCCGACAGCCCCATGTCCATATACCCCGACGACGCTCTCGGCGACATCATGGAGGCCGTGATCGATCTCGTGGATTAGAGCGAAGCTAGCCCCCCCTCTTAAGGTGGCGGCGGAGCCATCGGCCTGTCACCGATCTCCTCGACCGCATGACGGCCTCCGGCGGGCCCTCGACCACGATCTGGCCACCCTGCTCTCCACCGCCCGGCCCTAAGTCTATGATGTGATGGGCCTGGCTGATGAAGTCCAGGTTGTGCTCCACCACGACGAGGCTGTTGCCCTGCTTCAATAGACGCTCCATGGCCCCGAGGAGCTTCTGGATGTCGAAGCGATGGAGCCCCGTGGTGGGCTCGTCGAAGAGGAAGAGCCGGTCCCCTCGGGCCCCCTTCAGCTCCATATAGGAGGCCAGCTTCAGGCGCTGGGCCTCGCCCCCGCTGAGGCTCGTCGTCGTCTGGCCCAGCCTCAGGTAGCCCAGCCCCACCGCCGCCAGGGAAGCGAGCTTGCCGACGACATCCGGGCTCTCGGCGAAGAAGCTCTGGGCCTCGCTCACCGTCATCTCCAAAACTTCGTCAATGTTCCGACCCTTGTAGCGAACCTCCAGGACTTCGGGCCTGAATCGCCTGCCGCCGCAGACCTCGCATCGTAGGACGAGATCGGCCATAAAGTGCATCTCCACCGTCACAGTGCCGGTCCCCCGGCAGGCCGAGCAGCGTCCGGCGACGGTGTTGAACGAGAAGTGGCTCCCCGTGATGCCCAACCGGCTGGCCTCACGGGTGGCGGCGAAGAGACGGCGGATCTTTTCCCAGGCCTTGCAGTAGGTCACCGGCAGGCTGCGGGTGGAGCGGCCCGAGTGTGCCTGGCTCATGAGCACCATCTCCTCGATCTTTTCCAGCCCCTCGATGCGCTCCACCTTCCCGGCATCCACCCCCGTCTTCCCCCGCATACGGAGATACCCGTTGTAGAGGACCTGCTCCACGAGGGACGATTTCCCCGCCCCTGATACTCCCGTCACACAGACGAGCCGGCCGAGGGGCACCCGTACGGTCAGATCGCACAGATTGTTCTCCCGGGCGCCCACGAGGGTGATGGCCGGGCCTACGCCGTCCGGCTCTCCAACAGCCAGGCGAAGCGGCTTGGGCTTGCGAAGCAGCCGGCCCGTTCGGGTAGAGGCCCGCCTGAGGCCCGCGACAGTTCCTTCGAAGAGGACCTCCCCACCGAGGGCCCCTCCGCCGGGGCCGAGGTCGATGACGTGGTGGGCCCCCTCGATGATCGTCGGGTCGTGCTCGACCACAACCACGGTGTTGCCCATTCGGGTCAGGCGCGTGAGAACCCTGAGGAGCTTGCGGCTGTCGCGGGCGTGGAGCCCGATTGTGGGTTCGTCTAAAACGTAGAGTGTATCGGTCAAGGAGCTCCCCAGGGCCGAGGCCAGGTGGATGCGCTGGGCCTCGCCACCGCTCAGGGTTCGAGCCTGGCGGCCCAGGGTCAGGTAGTCGAGCCCCACAGCAAGGAGGTAGCTCAAGCGCGAGCGCACCTCCCTAAGGAGGTTACGGGCCGCCTCGGCCTGGGCGGGCTCAAGCTTTAAGGTCTCAAAGAAGCGAGCCGCATCCGAGAGACTCATCGCCCAGATGTCGGTGATGGGGCGGCCCTCGAGGCGCACTGCTTGGGCCTCTTCCTTGAGTCGCCTCCCACAACAGCGGCGGCACTCCACGTAACCGCGGTACCTGGAGAGCTGAATTCTAACGTGGGCCCTGTAGCGGCGACCCCCCATCCAGTCGAAGAAACCCTCTATCCCGTGAAAGCCCTCCCAGCCCCGCCAAAGCGCTCGCCTGTCGCGTGCCGGAAGGTTCCGGTACGGCACATCGGTCGGGATGCCCCTTTCCGCGCAGGACTCCAGCATCCATTCCTGCCATTCGGCGTAGCCCGGCGTGCGCCAGGGAGCCACGGCTCCCTCGTCCAGGGGGAGGGCGGGGTCGGGGATGACCTTGTCGCGGTCGATTATTATTACCCGACCGAAGCCCTCGCACTCCGAGCAGGCCCCCAGAGGGCTGTTGAAGCTGAAGAGCTGGGCGACGGGTTCCTCGAAGGCCCGTGCACACCCGTTGCAGCGAAGGCCCTGGTAGATGACGAGGCGCTCGCCTTTGATGGGCTCGACCCAGGCCTGGCCGGCTCCCAGGCGAAAGGCCTCATCAAGAGCTTCACGCACCCGACCGTCGGAGCATTCGCCTAGGGCGAGGCGGTCCACCACCACCGGCAGCGGGCCCCTAGGCGGCAGGGCCTCCGGTGGCCCCGCCGTGCAGTCCTCCAGCCGACCGTCCAGCCAGAGGCGGTAGAAGCCCCGGCGGACGAGCTCCTGGAGAGTCCTGCGACGGCTTCGGCCCGAAGGGACCGGGGCTACGACGACCAGCCGTTCCCGCGGGCCGAAGCGGTCGTCCACGATGGAGGCGGCCGACTCAGGCGATTCCCGGCGGACGGGCTCCTCGCACTCGGGGCAGACGAGAGTCCCCACCTTGGCATAAAGCAGCCTTAGGGAGTCGTTGATCTCCGTAATGGTCCCCACGGTGGAGCGGGCGTCCTTGACGGCGTTTTTCTGCTTTAGGGGGATGGCCGGGGGGATGTTCTCGATTCGGTCGACATCCGGCCTCTCCATCCGCTCCAGAAAGAGCCGGGCGTAGGTCGAGAGGCTCTCGACGTAGCGTCGCTGGCCCTCGGCATAGAGGGTATCGAAGGCGAGGCTCGATTTGCCCGCCCCAGAGACTCCGGTAATGACGGTAAGCCGTCCGTGGGGGATGCGGCAGGAGATGTTCTTGAGATTTTGGGTCCGGGCCCCCTCGATGAGGATTGCCGATCCGCCTGAGGTCCGCCTCAGGCGGAGGCGGGGGCTTCGAGCTCGCTGGCGCGCCATAAGCTCTCTCCACGCCAGATAGTATCCCGGCGGCCGCCCCCGACGCAAGTCGTCCTAGCCGCCGGCAGCGTACAATTTAGGGTCTGTAGCTCGAGGGCCAATTTTCAAGAGCCGGGCCGGGGCTTCCTAGGCGCCCTTATGATAGTCCTTCCTACGCAACCTCTTCCAGATACTCGCTCAACAGGCCACGGAGCCGGGCGAGGTCGTCGTACTTGGCCAGGTTGGCCCGAACGTAGGCGAGCGTCGGGGCGATGTAGCGTCGGTAGTCACGCCCGTATAGGCGCCACTGGGAGGCGAAGGTCCCCACGGCCTTGAGGTTGCGCTGGAGCGCCATGTGATCGAAGAGCACCCGGAAGGCCTCCGGGTCTTCGGGCCGGCCCGAGGCCTCGGCCCACCTGGCCAGGTAGGAGGCGAAGAGCCCCTCGAACACCTCCTCGGGCAGTGTAACGTAGGAGTCCCGAAGGAGGCTTGATAAATCATAGGCCCTACAGCCCAGGCGAGCGTCCTGGAAGTCGAGCACGCGCAACCTACCGTCTTGCACCATGAGGTTCCGGCTGTGGTAGTCGCGGTGGGCGAAGACCTGGGGCTGCTCCACGCAGAAGCGGCTCAAGCGGGTGAACTCCTCTTGTAGGGCACTGCGGTGGTCTGGCTCGATGGCCCTCTCCCGAAGCCCCTCGATCATGTACTCGACGAAGAACTCCAGCTCCCAAACGTAGCGCTCCACATCGAAGGCCCTCCGTAGCGCAACGCATCGCTCCGGAGAGCCCTCGGTCGCCGAGACCTGCATCTGCACCAGCAGGTCCAGGGCCTCGTCGTAGAGAGGGAGAGCCGCCTCAAGGCCCCGACGCTCTACGAAGGCCTCCAGCGTCTCATCTCCGACATCTTCCAAAACCAAGAGCCCCAAAGCCGGGTTTGCGCCAATGATGGCGGGAACCGGAACGCCGCTCGACTCCAGGTGCGAGGCCACATCGAGGAAGGGGTGAGTGGCCGGGTCAAACGGCTCGGCCATGACCATGATGATGTAGCTTCTCGGCGCCCCCCCGATACGGTAGCGGACCCGAACGTAGTCGCGGTCTGAAGCGTCGCCCGGAAGACTCTCCAGGTCGAAGGCCTCCACGGGCCGGCGCTCGATCAGCGCAAGCTGGGAGGAAATGGGGGTTCGGAGGGCTTCCAGGGAACTCACCCAAGCCCCCGGAACATCCGCTCCACGGTTAGAAGGGCGGATTTCAGGTCGTCCATGTAGGGCCCGCGGCGACGAAGCTCCAGGGTGAACGGGCATGCGGCGAGTTCCAATTCCTCGACGGCACGGGCGAAGGCCGCCCAGTCAATAGTCCCCCGGTAGGGTACGTGGTGGGTATCGTCGGAGCCGTCGTTGTCGTGGACGTGGAGGGTCAGCAGATGAGGCGCGGCCGCCCGGAGGGCCGATACGACGTCGGCCTCGGCCACGTGGGCGTGGCCCGTATCGAAGCAAAGCCCCACCGGGGCCTCTGCCCCGAACCGCTCTAGCACCCCCACGAGGGTCTCCACAGAAGCCTCAGGCCGGAGGTGGGAGTTTTCCAGGGCAAGCCTCACACCCCCCTCGCCCGCCGCATCGACCAGCGTCATCAATTCCTCCCCGCCTCTGCCCCACTCCTCCCAGTGGACGACTACGATGGGGGCGCCGAGCTGAGCGGCCGCTTCAACCACCTGGAGGAGTTCCGAAAGGGCCTGGGCCCTAACGGCGGGCTCCTCGTGGTAGAGCGTGAGCCAGCGGCCCTGCTTGGCGTCGTCGACGTGACGGTAGAAGGGCCCGTGGATGGAAGAGATGGTTAGCCCCAGGCGGCCGCAATCCTCAGCGATCCTAGCCACCTGGTCGGCATCCCCGTAGTCCCAATGGGGCCGCATGGCCCAGAGCTCCACAGCCTGGTAGCCCGCCTGGCTGACCAGAGCCAGGTGCTCGCGCCCCAGAACATCGTAGACGAAGAGATGGGTGGAGCAGGCGATGGGCCTCACGCCGCCTCCCCTCCGGGGCCGATGGGGGTCACCTCGGGCTCGTCGCCGTCACCGAGGGTGATGAGGCGGTCTATGAATATCCCCCCTGCGGGAATCCGGACCTGGGGGGCGACAATGCAGCCTTCCAGTATGGCCTTGGGACCCACGACGACGCCGGCCATGATCACGCTCCTCTCCACCACGACGCCGGGGCCTAGCCAACTGCCTGGGCCCACAACGGCATTGGGGCCGAGAACGCAACGGGACTCGACAACAACGTCCTCGGCCACCCAGATAGGCTCGAGAAGGTTCACGGTCACATCAGTGGGAGGCCGCCAGCGGCTTTTAGGCGGCGGGCCGACTTTGCCCCGCAGAATATCGCAGTGGGCCTCTACGTAGCGGGCCGGCGTGCCGATATCCGCCCAGTAGCCCTCATGGATCACTCCGAAGACCGGCTCTCCCGCCTTAAGGAGACCCGGGTAGAGGGTCTCGGTGGTCGAGACGAACCCTGGAGGAATGAGCCCGAGGACCGAGGGCTCAACGACCTGAAGGCCGGTGAACATGACCGTCCGCAAGCTCGCCACATCAGCGTCAGGCGCTCTCCATCCCAGGAAGCGGCGAACCCACCCCTCGCCGTCGAGCCCCAGGGGCCCATATCCCTCCGCTTCGGGATCGGGCCGGCACACAAGGGTGACCTGGGCTCGGCGGGCATGGTGGAGGGCCACGAGACGGGCCAGATCGACGTCGTGGACCACGTCGCCGTTGACCACGAGCAAAGGTTCGTCCCGGAAGAGTTCCGCTGCCTCACGCAAGGCCCCTGCGGTGCCCTGGGCCTTCTCCTCGTGGGAGCGGATCAACTCGACACCCGGCGGGCAGGCCTCCTCGGCGGCCCGCGACACCTGGTCGGCCAGATGATGGGTATTGTAGACGATTCGGTCGGCGCCGGCTCCCACCAGGGCCCTCACCAGCCGGCCCAGCACAGTCTCGTCGAACAGAGGCAAGGCCGGCTTCGCGACCCGTACCGTAAGGGGTTTGAGCCTCTCGCCGAAGCCCGCCGCCAGGACCATGACCTGCATGGAACGTCCCCCTTGGCTCCCGCACACCCACATCTTAACCCCTACTATACTAGCACGAGACTGGTCAAGGAGCCTTGACTTTTGAGGCCTCCCGCCCAATACTGTGGCCGGACCCGTAAAGCTCCGAGGTTCATTCTATGCCCCAAGAGGTCAAGCTTTACACGACACCCACCTGCGTTCCATGTAAGGCGGTCAAGCGGTTTTTCGACGAGCGGGGAGTCGATTTCACGGAGATCGACGTCGCCGCCGACCGGGTGGCCATGCAAGAGCTCGTCCGTATCAGCGGCAACATCACCGTCCCGGTGGTCACCATCGACGGCGATGTGGTGGTCGGCTTCGATAAGGCGCGGATGGAGGAGCTTTTATTGGGGGAGGACGCATGACCGACATTCCCCCGGAGCTTAGAGCCGACACCCCCCTGGAAGAGGAAGACCGCTCAGCGCTCCAGCAGCTGCCCGTCTTTCCTCTGCCCAACGTCGTATTATTTCCCCAGCAGATTCTACCGCTCTACATTTTCGAACAACGTTATCGTCAGATGGTGAACGACGCCATCGTAGGCGACCGGCTCTTGGCGGTGTCGCTCCTCAAGCCCGGCTGGGAGGCCGAAGATTCCGAGCCGGAGCCCACCGAGATCTGTGGGGTCGGCCAGATCACGCGAGTGGCCCGCCTCGTGGGGGGCAATATGAACCTTCTTCTTCACGGCTTGGCCCGAGTTAGAATCGAGCGAACCGTCCAAACCACTCCCTACCGGATTGCAGAGGTGTCCGTGCTCACCGAGCCCGTGGACGAGACGGGCGAGACCCGTCGGCTGGCTGAGGGTGCCCGAGGAACCTTCAGGCGCGTCCAGTCCATGAGGCCGGACGCGGACCGCGAGGCCACCCAACAGGTCCTCAAGCTTCTCGCCAGTCCCATCGATATCTTCAACTACCTCTGCGCCCACTCCGACTTCGCCATCGAGTACAAGCAAGAGCTCCTCGAGATGGACGACATCGATGAGCGCCTCCGACGCTTGACGGTCATCCTGAGCCGGGATCTGGCCATCCTCAACTGACTCCGGGAAGAGACCCTCATGCCCATCGCCGTAACCTGCTTCACCGTGAGCCAATTGGCAGAGAACACCTACCTCGTGGGCTGTGAGGAGACCAAAGATGCCGTCTTCATAGACCCAGGCGACGAGCCAGACCGCCTCCTTAAGGCCGCTGAGGAGAGCGGCTTTACAGTGACAAAGATCGTCAACACGCACGGCCACTTCGATCACGTCGGGGCGGTCATGGCGGTCAAAGACGCCTTAGAGATACCCTTCCACCTTCATAGGGACGACGAGCCGTTGCTTGAGAGGCTCCTCCAGGTCGGCCCAATGTTCGGCATCGGGGACGGCCGTATTCCGGTCGTAGACCACTATCTGGAGGAGGGCGATACGGTCGAGGTCGGCAACCTCACCGCCGAGGTGCTCTTTACCCCGGGCCACTCCCCGGGCCACGTATCGCTCTACTTCGCCGAAGAGGGATGCATCTTTTCTGGTGATGTGCTCTTCGCCGGCTCCATAGGGCGAACCGACCTCCCGGGGGCCTCCATCGCGACCCTGATGCGCTCCATCGAACAGGTGCTCCTACCCCTGCCGCCGGAGACGGTCATCTACCCCGGCCACGGACCGGCCACCACCATCGGCCAAGAGAAAGAGCAAAACCCATTTCTCACCGGCGGGATGCCCTTTTTGCTTTAACCGCCGGGGGGTTCCCATTTGACGCTCAGGTACCCACGCACTACAATAGCAGACGAACCCTTTTCCCATTTGGCCAGGAGAAACCATGACGCAGCACTTTACCGTCGAGCAAGCTAACGCCCTCATACCCACCCTGGAGGCTCTCGTGCAGCGACTTCAAGACCAGGAAATCCATATGAGCTCGGAGTACGCCGAGATCGAAGGTCTGCGAGAGATGGTCCGCACAAACGGAGGCCACGCCCGCGGTGGGCCATACCTATCCGAGATGGCCCGCTTCGCCAGCCTCATCGAAGAGCTACACGGCCACGGGTGCCTGCTCAAGGACATTTCCAAGGGCTTGCTCGATTTCCCCGCCTTGAAAGATGGCCGCGAAGTCTACCTCTGCTGGATGTTGGGCGAGGAGTCTGTTGAGTGGTGGCACGAACGCGAGACCGGCTTCGGGGGACGTCAACCCATCGAAACTCTGTGAGCCCGTCGACCGACCGCCCTCCGAGAAGATCCTTAAGCAGCGCGCTGGCATTTACCGTCGGGCAGCTGATCCTCGGCAGCCTCCTGCTCGCCATTGCGGCGGCGTGGGCGCGCTGGCGAGCGCTCCCGCTGGCCATAGCCCTTCTGCCCACCTCAGCCGGCCTGGCGGCGGGGCTGGCGGCAAGCCTCCCTGCATGTGGGGCCCTTCTGGTGCTCGCGGGCCCGAGGGCCCGTAGATGGCCCGGCGTGGCCCGCCTCCAGGAGACCTTCGCCCTAATCCGCAACCTGTTGAGCCCCGTGGCCTGGTGGCAGATACTACTAATCGCAGGGATGGCGGGGCTCAGCGAAGAGGTTCTCTTCCGGGGCGTAATTCAGGCGGAGATGGGGCTGGTCGCGGCTGCGGCGCTCTTCGGCCTCTGCCACCCGCTGAGCACGGGCTACGTCGTCTATGCCGCCTTACTGGGTCTTTACCTGGGGCTTGTGGCCAAGGCCAGCGGGGGGCTCGTGGCCCCCGTGGTCGCCCATGCCGTCTACGACGCAGTCGGGCTCTGGTATCTCACCCGCCGCTGGGTGCATCAGGAAGCGTCAGGGCCTGAGGAGTCTTCCTTGGTATGACAGAGGGCAGCCGGTGGGTCACCCGGAGAGGGTCGCCCGCAAGGTCCGGGCCCGATCCACCATGACCCGCAGCTTCTCGATCGCCTCCTCCACGGTGCGGGTCTTGAGCCCGCAGTCGGGATCAATCCAGACCTGTTCTGCAGGCAGACACTCCAAAACCCGCTTGAGCCGCTCCTCCACCGTTTCAGGCTTCTCGATCTTGCGGCTGTGGACATCGAGGCAGCCGAAGGAGAAGTCCTTCGTAAAGGGGTGCCGAACGAAAAGCTCCAAGAGGTCGAGCTCGCTGTTTGACATCTCGAGGTCGAAGTTGTCCACGGGTAGGTCGAGCATGCCGGGGTAGATGAACTCGAAGGCTCCGTAGCAGATGTGGGTGATAAAGTAGACGGGCATATCCCGGGTGACGATCTCCAGGGCCTCGACGGCCAGGGGCATCTCCTCGGGTCGGGTGCTGACGGCCGGCTCGTCAACCTGAATGATCTTGGCTCCCGCCTCGGCGAGCGCTTCGACCTCCTTGCGAATCTCCTTGGCGAGCGCCAGGGTGGCGTCAGCCCGGCTCGGGTAGTATTCGTTGAAGGACCAGTCCATGATGGTGTAGGGCCCCGTGAGCATGCCCTTGACCGGCCGCTCTGTCCTCTCCTGGGCGAATCGCCACCAATCTACGGTGACGGGCCCGGGCCACCCGACAGGCCCCGTGATGATGGGCTTCTTGTAATACCGGTTGCCGTATGAGCGGACGAGCCCCCCCAAGGTGAAGCCGTCGAGGGTCTCGGCGAAGTAGGCCACCATGTCGCCCCGGTACATCTCCCCGTCGACGACCACATCGATGTCAAGCTCCTCCTGGGTCTCGATCCAAAAGGCCGTGGCCTTCTCTTCGAGGGTCCGAAGCTCCTTCCGGTCGATCTCCCCACGGGCGAATTGGATACGGGCTTTCTTGAGGTAATCGGGCTTGGGAAAGCTCCCGACCGATGTCGTCGGCAAAATCGGAATCTTGAGCCCAAGGGCCTCCAGCTTGGCGCGACTCATGAGAACCCTCCTTCGAGGCGACGGCAGATACGGCCGATGAGTTCACACTTGGCGCGGGCTTTTTCGCGTGGCAGGTACTCCAGGCCCGCCGAGGGGTTCAGGTAAGCCTCGCCGGTAGCTAACGCAGGCGCGAGGGCTTCCAAAACCGCAACTATCTCCTCTTCCTCTTCCATCTTCGTATTGCGTGCATCCAGGAGGCCGAGGCCCAGGGTCTTGGGGCTGCCCTGGGATGCGACGGTCTCCGCTAGACCCGGGCTGTAGGTAAAATCGAGCCCGAGCACGTCAACAGGAAGCTCCACAAGCTGGCCGTAGAGGGGCTCGGCGTCCCCGAAGTAGGTATAAAGGGCGAGTGTGGCCGATCCAGCAGCTGAACGGGCGGCCTCAAGGGAGGCCGCCACCAGGGCGAACTCCTCGGGGTGCTTCAAGACGCACGGCTCATCGATCTGAATAAGATCGGCTCCGGCATCGACCAGTCCGGCCACCTCGGCGGCGACCACGGGGGCGATGGCTTCGCACAACGCCTCCACGTCCCGATAGACCCCCTGGCGGTTGATGGAGAGCTTGGCCAGGGTGTAGGCCCCAGTGAGGATAGGCTTGACAGGCTTGCTCGCCACGCCGGCGGCGTAACGGTATTCTCCAACCACCTGAGGCTCTCCCACCTCGATCTCCCCAACGATGACCGGCTGGCGGAAATAGCTGTTCGTATCAAAGTAGCGCAGCAGGCCGTTAATCTCCACCCCCGCGACCGACCGAAGCAGGTGGCTTATCGGGTCGTACCAGCCAATCTGGCCGTCGGTGACTATATCGAGTCCCGCCTCCTCCTGATCGGCGATGGCCATCCGCACCATGGCTTGTCTGGCCTCCTCGATATCGGCCTCAGTCTTCTCGCCCCGGTCTACGGCGGCGATGGTCTTGCGAAGGACTTGCTCCTCGGGCTGATCCCCAATCCTCGGATAGGTCCCACTGGCGGTCGCAGTGAGTCGCATGCGGTTTCTCCTTTTTCCCCTTAGGCCGTCGCGGCTAGCCGGCTATATTTACTGGTCGAGGCCCGGCCAAAAGCACCCTGTGGGCTCCGACGTATTCCCTAAACTCACACTGCCAAACAATATATAACGCAAAGATTGGCATTTCTACCCTATATAGAAGATGTGGTAGACTACGGGCGTGCGCGTTTAAAGCCATGATAGTACGTTGCAAACTGCGTGCCGTCTATTTCCCGACACATTCAGTCCCCGTAGGGGACTTCGGCCTCACCCGGGCCGCCGCCGGTGACCCCCGTCGTTAAAAGAGGAGCGAACCATGTCGGCCCCTATTACTATAGCCCCGAAGGATTTGGAGATACGGCTCCGCGACCTGCCCAGGCCCTGGAGTTGGGAGGAGATCTTCGGTGACGGGCGGCCAGTGGAGGTGGAGGTCGGCACGGGCAACGGGACGTTTCTGGTGGACGCGGCATTGCGGAGTCCTGATCGAGCCTTCCTGGGGATCGAGGTCGTCGGGAAGTTCTTTGCCAAGGCCGTCCGAAGGGTCGCCCGAAAGGGGGCGGGCAACGTCCGCATGGTGTACGCCGATGCGGCCTACGTCGTAAGCCATTGCATCCCGTCCGCCTCGGTGGCCGCCTACCACGTCTACTTCCCCGAGCCCTGGCCCAAGAAACGCCACGCCAAGCGCCGGCTATTTCAGCCGGACGTGGTGGCGCGCCTGACCGAGACCCTCGAGCCGGGCGGCTACCTCTTGGTGGTCACCGACGTGACCGACTACCTCGAGGCCATTGAGGAACTCCTCGGAGCTGAAGCCCGCCTCGAACGGCTGGAGGAGCTCACCCCGCCGCTGGCCAGCGCGCGGGGCCGGATCATAACGAGCTACGAGAAGAAGTATCGTGCCGAGGGCCGGTCCATCCACTACGCCGCCTGGCGGCGGCGCCCCAAGGGCCGAGGGGAGGCAGAAGCCCCCCGCAAAGTCGCTCCCCTCACGATTCCCAAGGAGGAGCCCATGCCGCACATCGTCGTTGAGCGTCCCTTGAAGCTGCCGGATTACATAGCGAGCTTCCAGCCCCTCGCCCACCAGGAGGGCGATACCGTCTCCAAGGCCACGGAGGCCTACTTGAGCAGCTCGGGCACCGCCGCTTTGCTAAAAGCCCTGGTCGTCGAGGAGGGGCTGGCGCAGAAGTTCTTCGTCCTGGTGAGCGAGAAGCCGGGCCAGGCCACCGTACGGCTGCTTCGCCTGACAGACCCGGAGAAGACCCGGGGCGTCAAGCGCCTGATTGCGCTCGTGGCCAAGGACATGGTGGAGCGCTCCCCCGGCGCCGCCTACGGCGCCACCAACATCGAGCCGTTTCTCTTTGAAGAGGCACGAGGGGAAGGAAGATAGCAAGCCGTTTTCTCCGCATGGCCAACCCCCACGATGTGCCGTCCGCAGCCGTCACCACGCCTGAGGCGATAATCTCGCTCGAAGAGGGCCGGGAGTGATGGGCGGCATGGGGGCTGCGGACGACTTAGCGGGGATCGCCGCCGAGGTGGTCGCCTGCGAGCGGTGCCCGCGGCTTAGGGCCCACTGCCTGGAGATCGCTCGAAAAAAGAGGCGGGCCTACGCCGAGGAAGATTACTGGGGCCGGCCCGTTCCGGGCTTCGGGGACGCCTCGGCTCGGCTGGTCGTGGTGGGGCTCGCCCCGGCCGCCCACGGGGCCAACCGCACCGGACGGCTCTTTACGGGCGACAGCTCGGGCGACTGGCTCTGGCGGGCCTTGCACGTCTCCAGCTTCGCCTCCCAGCCCTTGGGCCGCTATCGAGGCGACGGCCTGGCGCTGACGGGCTGCTACGTGACGGCGGCGGCCCGATGCGCGCCTCCTGGCAACCGACCCGATGCCTCCGAGCTCGCCGCCTGCCGACCATACCTGGCCCGTGAGCTACGGCTCCTGACAAACGCCGTCGTTTACCTGGCCCTGGGTCGGATCGCCTTTGAGGCCATCCTTGCCACCCTTCCCGAGCTCGGCCTGGGCCCGCTGCCCGCCAGGGGCGCTTTTCGCCACGCCAGGCTCTGGACGCTCGCGGCCGGGGGCCGGAGTCTCCTCGCCTCCTACCACCCGAGCCGCCAGAACACCCAGACGGGCCGCCTCACCCGACGGATGTTCCACGCCGTATTCCGGCGGGCGCGAAAGTTCATCACGGAAAATCGTTAGGAGCGAAATAGGGCAGAAAAAGTCTCTTAAACGGAAATAGGCGGAAATTCGGGGAAAATGGAAGGGGCCGGCCTCACCCTTACACCGACAAGGAAACCGGGGCTCTTCAGTCCTGCCTGCCCGCCTTCTCCTTCGCCTTTTCGAGGAATTTCGCGGCGTCGAGGTAGTAGCGCTCGTGATTTCCCTCGCCGATCTTCTCCGCCTCGTCGTGGGCCTCGACCTCAAAGAGGAGCCGGCGGCGGTCGACCTCGGTGAGCCTCGCCTTGAATGTCACCTTCATCCCCGGCGGGGTGGCGGCCATGTGCTTCATCTCGGCCCATGTGCCCACCGTGAGGCTGCCCTCCGGTAGAGCCCCCTCAACCGCCTTGCGGCAGGTCGACTCGAAGTAGCTAAGCAGCGCCGGGGTGGCGAAGACCGGCACCCCTTCGTTTCCGAAGGCTGTGGCGAGGTCATCCTCGCCAACCGTAATGGTAATCTCGGCCTCCAGGCCAGGCTCGAGCTCCATAGTGGTCCTCCTATCGTGAGCTTGACGTGTGGGTAGTTTCGGTGGTTCGCTCGGTCAAGAAACGAAATGTCGTCTCAAGATTTCGCGGCGCTTGTTCTTTAGCACCTCAGCCCCAACCGTGTCAACGGCCACGGCCGGCGACGGGCGCCTTGCCCTTTGGACCGGCGGAACATATGATAAGGTAAATGCGCCTTCAGCCCAACATGCCGGCGGTGCCGGGCGTTGATTCGTAGAGCCTTCCAACGGCCGCAACTTGCTTAGACCAAAGGATATTGTAAGACATGTTCCTGAAAGCCACCGAGGTCGGCCCCGAACAGAACTTCTGCTTCCTGCTGGGCTGCAAGAAGACGGGCATCGGGGCGATAGTGGACCCGTCTTTGAAGGTTCCCGAAATCCTCGAGCTTGCCGACCGGGAAGCCCTCCGGGTTCAAAACATCCTTCTCACCCACGCACACGGCGACCATTGCTCCGGCGTGCCCGAGCTCGTGCAGGCAACGGGCGCCAAGATATTCGTACACGTAGCCGAGGCCGAGCGGTTCCAAAAGCCCGGACAATACGAGGTTGTTGAGCTTGAGGATGGCGACACCATTCCGCTTGGGGATGTGCGCCTGGAGGTCATCCACACCCCGGGCCACACGCCCGGCGGGGTGAGCTTCTATCACGCCCCGACCAAACAGGTGCTGACCGGCGACGCTCTCTTCGTGGGCTACTGCGGTCGGGCCGATTTTCCAGAGAGCGACCCTCAGGCGCTCTGGCGGAGCCTCCAGCGTCTGGCCACTCTGCCGGATGATACCGTGGTCTGGCCCGGCCACAACTACGGGGTCACACCCACTTCGACCATCGGGGAGCAAAAAGCCACCAACCCATATTACCAATGCGCCTCGATGGAGGAGTTTGTGGAGCTGAGGCTGTACGGTACTGTGGAGTAAGGGTGTCAGGGGGAGAAATTGCCTGAATGCCCGTAGTTCTCACATCCACATGCCTCTCCTTGAAAACTTAGGAACCTTCTTGGAGGAACGTCGCGTGGCGCGTCCCGCCTGGGCGCGCCATTAGGCGCCCACGCCCTCTGTGACGAAACGAAAAAAGAAGAAAAAGGCACGCGGCAGCAAGGCCCAGCCCGTCGCCGCCTCCCGACGACGGGCCCTGGCCGAGCGATGGGAGGCCTTTGCCGACGAGTGGCTTTCGGCCAGTCAGGGTGAGGCCCAGGAGTCCTGCGCCTCGGAGGCCCGCTCCCTCGCCCTCGAGGAAGGAGGGCCCCACGCCTTCGGACAGGCCGTCGGGCGGGCCGACCCCTCTAAGGCCGAGGCTCTCCTCAGCCTGGCCACCGCCGCAGGGGCAGCAGAGCTCGCGGCGACGCTCAATAAACTCCTTGAAAGGCCTCTCGCCACTGGGCTTGCCCTTCAGGCGGTAGAGGCTCTGGGCGCTTGCGGGGGCGAGGTAGACGATTCCCTCACCCAAACCCTCGCCCGGGCGAACCAGGCGGCGGCCACGCTTTCGGAAACCCTCGCGACCACAAGCGATACGGAGGCCATCGCACAGGCCGCCTCCCCCTTCGAGGCATTCGATGAAAGCTCCGCCGTCTCCGGGCTCCTAGAGGCCCTCGGACGATTGGGCGCCGACGGATGGCTCAACGCGGGCCGCCTGGCGGGCATCACGCCCTCTCTTGATACGGCCCTGGTCCTCGCCCTCAATGCGACGGCCCTGCCCGGAGCCGAGGCGGTCCCACTGCTCCAGCGCCTGGCCCACTCTGAAACCAAGGCCACTGCCAAGCAAGCCCGCTCCTTGCTTCACAAGCTCAAAAGCCGTGGCATCGAGGTGGAAGAAGAAGAGGGGCCCGCCGTCTGGAGCCTTCCGGCGGCCGAGGTCGAGCAGGGCGAGGCCCTCACCACCGGCTTCGACCAGGCAGGCCAACGATTGGTCTGGTTCGCTCTTCCCGCCCCGGGCAGGGGCATCCATGTCGGATACGGGATAATCGGCGACGCCGAGGGCCTGGTCTCCTTTTCCTGGGGCTCCACGACTAGGAAGCAGCTCGTGGAGATCAAGGGAGAGCTTTCAGCCGAGCACGCCAAGCGGAATATTCCCATAGTGGCGATCGACAATATGGAGGCCGGACGGCGACTCGCCGCCGCCGCGGCCCGATCGGAAGATACCGGCCGCGGGGTGCCAGAGGAATATCGCGCCTTCGAGCGAGTGCATCCACCGCCGCCGGGTCAACCCACGGCGCTCATCTACGAGACCATGCCGCCCGAGACAATCGAGCGGGCCCGTCACTCTACGAGCGAGACCTCATCCCTGCTAGACGACCCACTGGGGGCTGTCACCTTCTGGCGAATCGAGGCCGAGGCGGTGGCCCGAGCGGCAGAGCCCGCCGAGGAGCCTAGCATCATCGTCACCCCCTCGTCCGCCAAGGAGCCAGATGCCGAGGCGCTAATGGTCGCGTGCGACCGCATGTTCGCCGGGGATCTTTTCGAGCGGCTGCTGGCGCGCCTGGAAGAGCAGGCCTTCGTATTCTGGACCGACCTCCAGCAGGAGCTCGCCCTCCTCTGCTTGGCCTGCGTGCTCCCCTTCCGCGACGACCCTCTCCTTAAGCCCTCGGGACACCCCTTCTGGCGGACCTGGGCCGACAGACTGCTCCAAGCCCACCTCAAGGAAATCCGGGAAGAACACGACGCCGGACGCCTCATCGTCACCCCCGAAGAGGCGGCAGCCGAGGCCGCGGCCGAACGCCGACGCCTTCAGACCGGTCGTCCTCGCCTAGATTAGACCGAAGAAACGCCTTCCCATCCCCTTCGACCAGGTGCGTCATTTAGATGACGCAACCGTCGCATTTTTGACGCACTAATAATAGACATTAACCAACAAACATGCTTGATTTTGCAGAAGTTAGAAGATGGCACGGGTCTTGCTGTCAAATTTATGTTAAGCATAAGTAATGTCCTGGGTACTGTAGGGCAAGGAGGTCGCAATGCCCCTTCTCACTTACCCTTCTAGATTAGCCGAGTGTAAGATATGCAGCACCATGGTGCCGGTAGAGAGTTTACATGAGCACCTCCTGGCTGACGCCCGGATGCTCCGGGTCATCAAGATCAGCCGCCCCAACTGGGGCCGCCAGGAATGCGAGGAATACTTGCGGACGCTCTGCAGCCCAACCCAGCGTCTCAAGGAACACTGACCCTTACCCCACCCTCCCACAAAGAGGCGCTTAGTCCCCCCACCTAGACCTCCCCTCCTCCGATGGTCGCTCAACGACCACGGGAGAGGGGAGCGGCCTTTCCCCGCCTTAGGCCCGGATTGTGCTAGCCAGCTCGTGCAGGTATGCGATGAAGGTCCGGATGCCGCCTTCGAAGTGGGCGGCCTCAAATTTTTCGTTGGGCGAGTGTGGGTTGTCGTCGGCCGCACATATTGGGATCAGCACGACAGGGGCGTCGAGGTGCTCCTTGAGCAAGAGTGCCGCCGGGATAGAGCCGCCCTCGCGAATCAAGAGCGGATCGGCGCCGAATCCTACCCTCATGGCGTTGCGGGCGGCCTGGTAGTGAGGGCCGGTCGTTTCAGCCACGAAGGGAGGGGCGGCACTGTCGAGCTGGATGGTAGCCTCAGGGCAATTGCGGGCCACGTGGTCCACCAGGGCGGCGATGAGGACTTCAGGTTCCTGGTCCGGCACCAGGCGCATGCTCACCTTGGCCTCAGCGAAGGCTGGGACGATTGTCTTGGCCCCGGGGCCCGTATAGCCGCCGGTGATGCCGTGGACCTCAAAGGTGGGCTCGGCCCATCGGCGTGCGAGCACCTCAACTTTATCCTCAACGAGAAGTGATTCCACACCGAGCCGCTCCCGGTAGGCCGCCACATCGAGAGGCACCTGAGCGAATTGCTCCCGCTCGGCCTCGCTGAGGGGGCGGACCTGGTCGTAGAAGCCGTCGATGGCCACCGAGCCGTCGGGTTTGGCGATGGTAGCCAGCAGATGGGAGAGCCGCACGTGCGGGTTGGCCACCACGCCTCCGTGAACGCCCGAGTGGATATCGACAGCGGGGCCGGCGACGGTGATGTAAGCGTAGACGATCCCCCTAAGTGCGTAGCAGAGCGACGGGGTCCCAGGAGCCACCCACATACTGTCGGAAATGAGGACACTGTCTGCCCGCAGGAGCTCCTTGTGCCTGACGAGGCACCCTTCCAGGTTCTTCGAGGCAATCTCCTCCTCCCCCTCGATGAGGAACTTCACCCCAACCGGCAGCCCCTCCCCCTCAAGACAGCACTCAACGGCCTTGATCAAAGCCATGGCCGGGCCCTTGTTGTCGCTCACCCCTCGGGCGAACCACCGTCCGTCGGCTTCGGTGAGGGTGAAGGGGTCTGAGTCCCAGCCGTCCTCGAGCCGGGCGGGCTGGACGTCGTAGTGGCCGTAGATGAGGACCGTCGGTGAGTCAGGGGGGCCCGGGGCCTCGGCGAAAAGCGCAGGGATTCCGCCGGTCTCGAGCACGTGGGCGGACAGACCCAGCTGGCGGAGGTGTTCTTCCAGGAAGAGGCGACAGAGGGTGAGCGATTCCTCGTAGTCCGGGTCGGTCGAGACGGATGGGAAGGCGACGAAATTTGCGAGGTCTTGGACGAATGCCCGGCGATTCTTCTTAAGGTGCTTGAGGGCGAGCTCCACGGCCAATCGTTATATCTGGAGCAGTTCCATGGGGACAGCGCCCATGAGGTCCACCCCTCGGCAGCGACAAGACACCTAAGCGTCCTCCCCCGGACGGAAGGTCGTCTTGGAGCGGGCCTTGTCGGCGTGGCGTTCCAGGGCGAGCTCAATGAGACGGTCGACTAGCTCACCGTAGCCGATGCCGGCCGCTTCAAAGAGCTTGGGGTATGCGCTGGTGGCCGTAAAGCCGGGAATTGTGTTGATTTCGTTGACGTAGACCTGACCCGTAGCCCGCTCCATGAGCATGTCGACCCGACCGAGCCCCGCGCAATCGACGGCGATGAAGGCCCTGAGAGCGTAATCCCGCACCGTTTCGTCCACCGCCTCATCAATCTCGGCCGGGATGATGAGCTCGCACCCGCCAGGGAAGTATTTGGCCTCGTAGTCGTAGAACTCCCGGGTGGTGATAACCTCCCCGACCACGCTGGCAATCGGCTCGTCATTTCCAAGGACGCTGCACTCCAGCTCCCGGCACTCGATGCCCTGCTCGATGATGAGCTTCCTATCGTACTGGGCGGCCACGTCAATGGCCTGCTCGAGGCCCGGCCGGTCCTTGGCCTTGGAGATCCCCACGGAGCTTCCCAGGTTGGTCGGCTTGACGAAGATGGGGTAGTCGAAGGCAGCTTCCACCTCGTCGAGTATCTCCACCCGCTCGGCCTCCCAGCGCTTCCGCTTGTACTCCCGGGACGGCAGGAGTGGAAGGCCCGCAGCGGCGAAGCAGGCCTTCATAATGGCCTTATCCATCCCTGCGGCGCTGGCGGTCACCCCGCCCCCGACATAGGGCAGGCCGGCCAGCTCCAGCAGGCCCTGGACCGTGCCGTCCTCGCCATAGGGGCCGTGGAGGACGGGAAAAACAACGTCGATGGGGATGGTCGTAGATTTGTGGTCGGCGCCCGCAAGTGTTAAAAGGCCCTTAACGGTCGGGTCCCCGGGTATGAGGGTCAACCCCTCTGGGTCTGGCGACTCCCCGCTCGCCAACGCCTCCAGGGGATCTCCTTCGGCGAACCAGCGACCCGCCGGAGTGATGCCAATAGGGATGATCTCGTACTTGGCTGGATTGAGGGCGGCGATGACGGAGCGGGCGCTGGACAGGCTGACCTCATGCTCGCCCGAGCGGCCGCCAAAGAGGACCGCCACCCGGAGTCTCGACGCTGCCATCGGGTTTCTCCTATGGAGAGGGGACGAAGGGCTCCAGCCGCTAAGTGGCAGGGTTTTCCTCTCTTTACCATACGGGCCTCTGCGGGGTCAATGCGCAGGAGGGCTCCTCTTTGCGCTTGAGGAGATTTTCCGCTTGAAAGGCCTAGGTATCTTTGTTACAATTTGCCTTAAATTTTGCTCTATTATGGCGGTAGCATACTGAATGTGGAAGGGTTATGGGACGACTGGCGGGGCGGGCGGTTCTAGTCACCGGCGGCTCCAGAGGCATTGGCCGGTCCTGCGTAGAGTTGGCTGCCGTCGAGGGGGCCCGGGTGGCCTTTACCTACCGGGCCGACACAATTGCTGCTGAGGCGACCGTCGCGGCAGTTCGGGCATCGGGGGCCGAGTGCCTCGCCATTATGGCCGATGGCACCGACAGGTCCCAGGTCGAGTCCGCCGTAGAAGCGGCCATTGAGGCCTTCGATAGGATCGACGTCCTCGTCAACAACGCTGGGATCATTCGAGACCAGCTCTTGTTGGCGATGGAGCCGGATGATTGGGAGGACGTGCTGTCCACCAACTTGGGAGGAGCCTACAACTTCACCCAGGTGGTGGCTGAACCCATGATCCTCCAGAAGGCCGGTCGCATCATCAACCTCTCCTCGGCCGCCGCCTCTCGTGGTGGTCGGGGTCAGACGAATTACGCAGCCAGTAAGGGAGCCATCGAGGCTTTCACCAGGGCCTGCGCAGTAGAGCTTGCGCCCAAGGGCATCACGGTCAACGCCGTGGCGCCGGGCATGATCGAAACCGACATGAGCCGTGAGGCTCGAAGCATCGGGGGTGACAAAATACTCAAGGACATTGCTCTTAGGCGCTTTGGAATGCCAGAGGAGGTGGCCCGTGTGGTCGTCTTTCTCGCCTCAGACGAGGCCAGTTACATCACCGGCCAGGTGATTCACGTCGACGGAGGGCTGCGCCTCTAGAACCCCCGGCAGGGGAAAGGAAACCAATCGCTGGAGCGCTCCTGGAGCACACAACCAGGGAATCTGATCGATCGCTGCGGGGACTGCTGCAAGAGAGGGACATTTACCTATGGATAGAGACCAGGTCTTTGATGAGATGAGGGCGATTATCGTAGAAGCCCTTGGGGTGGACGAAGAGGAGGTGGAGCTTAAGACCCGGCTGATCGAAGAGCTGGACGCCGAGAGCCTTGATTTTCTGGATATCGTCTTTCGAATGGAGCGGTCCTTCGGCATCAAGATTCCGCGGGGCGAAATCGAGCGGAACGCCCGAGGGGGGCTCTCCGATGAGGAGTTCGAGAAGGACGGGATGATCACATCCGAGGGCTTAGAGGCCCTCCGAGGTGTCATGCCCGAAATCGACCCCATCCACTTCAAGGACGGCCTGGCGGCCAAGGACATCCCAAGGCTCTTCACAGTGGAGACCTTCTACAACATTGTCCTGGTGAAGCTAAACGAGCGAGGACGCCTCTAGCATGCCGCAGTGAAACTCCTCGCCACCCGTCCTCCTGATATCCTCTCAGACGTTGGTCAGGCGGGGGCGGGCAGGCCGGGGCCGATGGGCAACCGGGCCGCCAAGCGGCCCAAAGGAGCAGGAGCGTGAGCGAAGGGCGCCCTCGTCGGGTGGTCATCACTGGGGTCGGGGCGGTCACCCCCCTAGGCAACGATTGGCCCACCACCTGGTCAGGCATAGTCAGCGGGGCCAGCGGGGTCGGCCCCATCACCCTCTTCGACGCCTCCACCTTCCCCGCGTCCATTGCGGCCGAGGTGAAAGACTTCGACCCCGTGCCATACCTGCCCCACAAAAAATACTCCAAGTTCGTCAACCGCCTCACCACCTTCGGCTTGGCGGCGGCCCGCCAGGCCGTCGACGACGCCAAGCTCAACCCCGCCGCCCTAGAGCCGACCCGCTTCGGGGTCGTCATGGGAGCCGGCCAGGAGAAGTACAACCTGCCCGAACTGGCTGAGTTCGTCCGGCTCTTCGGCCAGACCCACAGCGTGGACTACGCGGCGCTCGGCGCCCAAGGCTGGCGGGTGGCCAACCCCAACAACCTTATCAAAAGCCAGCTCAACCTGACCGCCAGCCTGTTGGCTATCGCATACAACGCCTTGGGCCTCAACCTGACCGTCCATTCAGCCTGCGCCTCTAGCCAGGCCATTGGGGACGCCTTCAACATCATCCGCCGGGGCGACCTCGACCTGGCCATCTCCGGCGGTGTCGACTCCATGATCGACGAGGTCTCCCTCACCGGCTTCTGCCTCCTTCAGACCCTCTCGACCCGCAACGACGAGCCGACCCGCGCGAGCAGGCCCTTCGACCTCCACCGAGACGGATTCGTCCTAGGCGAGGGGGCGGGCATCGTGGTCATCGAGGCATTGGAGCACGCCCTGGCCCGAGGGGCGCCCATACGCGCCGAAGTCCTCGGCTACGGCTCCTCTTCCAACGCCTACCGCATAACCGACATCCCTCCCGACGGCTCAGGCGCGGTCGTCTCCATGCGCTTGAGCCTGGAGGACGCCGGCATTCCCCCTCATGCTGTGGACTACGTAAACGCCCACGGCACCTCGACCCGGATGAACGACTCCTCCGAAACCCGGGCCTTGAGGACCGTCTTCGGGGGGCACGCCGACCGCCTGCCCGTCTCCTCGACCAAGAGCCAGATCGGACACCTCATCTCCGCCGCAGGGGCTGTGGAGCTGCTTGCGTGCCTTTCGGCCATCGAGGAAGGGATAGCGCCGCCCACCATCAACTACGAGACCCCCGACCCGGAGTGCGACCTCGACTACGTGCCCAACGTCGCCAGGCCCCAGCCCATCGCCACGGCGCTTTCCAACTCATTCGGCTTCGGCGGCTCCAACTGCACCCTCATCATCGGGAAATTCCGCCCGTAAGGAGCGGTCACTATGAGAGAGGCCCTCGAAGGAGGCACGACCCATTGAGCTATCTGGCGAGGGCGCTCCACCTTTTGAGCGTGAGCATCTGGCTCGGTACTGTGACCTTCTTCTCCTTCGTGGCTGCTCCGATCATTTTTCGCACGCTACCCCAACAACAGGCCGGAGATGTGGTGGGCGCACTCCTGCCGGTCTATTACTGGACGGGCCACATCTTAGGGGCCGTGGCACTCGTGTCGCTGCTTGCCGCCGTCGGCTTCTCAGGAGGCTGGACGTTACGCACCGGCACAATGGGCGCCCTGCTGGTCGTCATGCTTGCGGCCAACCTCTACGCCGGCTTCGTCGTTCAACCGAAGGTGCATCAGGCGAAAGCCGAGATGCGCGCCGCTGCATCCGGCCCCTCCATCGCACCGTCGCTGTTGCTCAAGGTGGCCTTCAACCGCCTCCACGCCCAAAGCGTCCAGCTCAACGCCGTCGTGCTGGTCGGCGGGCTCTTCGTCCTGTTTCTGTCGGCCATCGCCATAGAATTTTGAGGGGAAGTCCTGCCGCGCCACTTCAACCCGACCCCTCCGAAACATCTTTTGCCCTTTTAATTGCTACCGGTTACAATGGAGCCGATTCCTGTATGGAGGCCACCCCAAGTGGTTCTGCTTCTATAGGACACCATTCCATGGGGTCTCTAGATGCGGACCGTAGCGCTCAAGGGCTCATTGGATGGATGACCAGATAGCATTCAGTTCTGAGACTAAATCCCCCCTTTGGCTTCACCGGGTCCGATTCCGGCTGGGATTTGTGCTCCTCTTCCTGGGGTGCATATGGACCGCCCTTGATATTTTTGGGGTAACCAACGAGATACTCCAAAGTTGGCACGTCTATATCCAAGCAAGCGTGCTGGTCGTAATCGGGTTCGGGCTGGTTGCCTTGGTGACGACGATGCCGGCATTCTTCCGCAGGTTTGTGGGGGAAGCCACGCCGGGCTCCCTCGGCGCGATCAGGGTGCTGACGTGCGCGATTCTTCTCGGAGACACCCTTATCCGTGATTTGGCCAGCAGCGCCCTGCTCCCAAGCGAGATGCGCCTGCCGATGGGTCTGCTGCAGCTCTTTTACGCTCTTCCCATCGGATTCGATCAGTTCCTATTGAGCGAGGCCAGCCTGTGGGCTTTCAAATGGGTGACGGCGCTGACCCTTTTCCTTGGGATGATCGGTTGGCGTACTCGTCTCATGATTCCTCTGGGAGCGTTCTTTTACTTTCTGGAGGGCGGCATCCTTCGCCAGCATATCATTTTTTACCACATCGGGTTGATCCCGCTCTACTTGATGGTGCTTCTATCGTTGCTCCCCTGCGCCGACGGGTGGTCGGTCGATCATCTCCGGAAGGTTTATAAAGGTCGGCCCGTTCCAGACTCTGAGCGCGCCTCGCCGGTCTACGGCTGGTCTCGGTACGCCTGTTGGGTGGTGGTTGCCCTGCCTTACACGGCAGCAGGTCTGAGCAAGCTTTTCAACGGAGGTCTATATTGGTGGAATGCTACCAACACAAAGGCCATCCTTTTCGGAGGGACCTTCCAACAAACGTGGTATGACTGGGGTTTGGCGCTGCACCCGACCTCGGCCCCAGACACCCTCGTCGCGTTTTTTGGCCTAACTATTATCCTCACCGAATTGCTCTTTGTAGCCGTCTTATTCTCCCGCATCGCCCGCCTGACGTTGCCCGTCCTAATAATGATGGTGCAGATCGGCATCTTTTTTCTAATGAATATCTTATTCTTAGACCTAATCATCCTGCAAGTTGTCTTCTTCGACTGGACTCGAATCCGAAAGGCCGTCGGGCGCTGGCTGGCAGCCCGCCGCAACCCCATAGAGGTGCTCTACGACGGGCTGTGTCCATTCTGCCAGAGGTCCGTCCGTCTCCTTGCCCGTCTTGACCTCTTTAATCGGCTTGAGTTTGTAGACTTTCGTCGCCTCGACCTCAGAGCATACAACCGCCAGCATGACCTCGGCCTTACGCTGGACGATCTCGAAGAGGAGATGTACGTCGTTTCGCGGGGGCGGGCCTATAGAGGGTTCTTCGGCTATAGGGTCATCACACTGAAACTCCCGGCTCTCTGGCCCCTTGCCCCGTGGCTCTTTTTACCGGGGGCCGCCTCGCTCGGCGGGTCGGCTTATCGGTCCGTCGCCCGAAACCGCTTCAAGCTCCATCAATGCGATGCCCTATGCCCAACTGAGCCCTCAAGCGCAAGTGGATTAACTATCGTTCGAAGTGGCAAAAATATCCTCGGGGGGCTCCGCTACCCGCTTGTGGTCTCCGCCTCGGCCACCGTTCTGTTCTTTTGTTGGTTCTACCAAATTGCATTCTATCCCTTCACCGCAATGCAGATGTACTAAGACACTCGGACCTCAGGCATATTTGGCTACCACAAGGTACTCGCCCACTATGAATTTGAAGGAAACCATTCGTGATGAACTAACTCTAGCTGGCGGAATGCTTTCGAACGAGAATAGGAAAGAGACCTCGCAGGTGCTCCACCGCAAGGATTTTAGTTTGAAGTCGGAGACTAATGGACAGGTTGTGGTCGAGCAAGGAAGCGTTATTTCATCTCAACCAGAGGTTGAGCGATACATCAGGGATTTGGAACGAGAGCTGGCCTCGGTGGAGGATGACTCCCGATTGCCGAATCGTGATTTGCAAAAAATACGACAAAATCAGCAACAGGTCCTTAATCAAATGATGTTAACATTACCTGAGAGGCTCTATGA